>JAWSUQ010000251.1:0-4926 GCA_033549265.1 Bacillota bacterium | reverse complement strand
AGTCTCCCGCTTCTATAAGCAGGAGTCTAACGCCAACTAAGTCATGCATTTGTAGTTCTAAAATTCAGTGGGAGTTGAATCTCCCGCTGAATTAAGAACTTGCTTCAATCAGCACTGAACATTGTCAGTCTTAAGGTTAAGGCATCCTTCTTGTTTCTATATTCTGCTTCTTTAGCTCTCTCTTTAGCCACTACGTCCTCCGGAGCTTTGGCTAAAAAGCCTTCATTACTTAATTTTTTCTCTAATCTATCAATTTCTTGATCCATATTTTTAATTTCTTTTTCTAGCCGCTTAATTTCTAGATCAATATCGATCAGTCCCTTTAAAGGAACAAAAATCTCTATTCCCTTAACAATTCCTGTAGCGGCTTGGCTTGGTTTTTCTGTTAAAGACAGCACAATCGTTACTGGCTCACCGTTGCCTAAGCTTTCTAAGTAAGGCTTGCCTAAGCCTAAGATATCATATTTTTCTTGGCTGTCAGCATTTAAAATCAGCTCAGCTTTTTTTCCTAGAGGTACATTCATTTCTGCTCTGATATTTCGTACCACCTTGATGATGTCCATTAAGAGCTCCATCTGATTTTCTGCTTCATCATTGATTTGCTCTTGGTGTAGCTCTGGCCATGTACTGATCATGATACTATCACCCTCATTGGGAAGGTGCTGCCATATCTCTTCAGTGATAAAAGGCATAAATGGATGGAGCAGGGTCATGGTACCAGACAATACTTGGTGCAGAACAGCTTGGGCGGTGTACTTGCTTTCAGGAGTTTCTCGCCCGTATAGTCTTGGCTTGACTAGCTCGATATACCAGTCACAGAACTGGTTCCAAATAAAATCATATAATGTTCTAGCTGCTTCACCTAGTTCATATTTTTCTAGAAGCCTAGTTACCTGTTTGATGGTAACCTGATATTTGCTAAGAATCCATCTATCCGCCAGAGTATATTGAACAGCACCCTTATTAGGTTCATAGTCCGCTAGATTCATTAGGACAAACCGAGATGCATTCCAGATCTTATTGGCAAAGTTTCTAGCAGCCTCTAATCGCTCAAATTGAAATCTAATGTCGTTACCGGGAGTGTTTCCTGTTATTAGCATAAAGCGGAGGGAATCAGCTCCGTATTGTTCGATTATCTCAATAGGATCCACACCATTTCCAAGGGACTTGCTCATCTTACGGCCTTGGGAGTCTAAGATTAAGCCATGGATAAATACATCTTTAAAAGGTGGTTCCTCCATAAATTCCAAAGACGTAAAGATCATTCTCGCTACCCAGAAAAAGATGATATCTCGCCCCGTTACCAAAGTGGAGGTTGGATAATAATAAGCCAGCTCCTCTGTTTTATTGGGCCACCCCAGGGTAGAAAAGGGCCATAAGCCAGAACTGAACCAGGTGTCTAATACGTCAGGATCCTGAATCAGCTTGCTGCCTTCACAGGAGCTACATAAAGCTGGCTCTTTCTTCTGGCATATTACTTCACCACAGTCCTCACAGTACCAAACTGGAATCCGATGACCCCACCATAGCTGACGAGAAATACACCAGTCCCTAATGTCCTCAAGCCAGCGTAAATACACCTTGGTAAAGCGCTCCGGTACAAACCTTATTTCTCCCTCCACTACTGCTTTGATGGCTGGTTCTGCTAGAGGCTTCATTTTGACAAACCACTGCTTTGATACTAACGGCTCAATTACAGTATCACAGCGATAACAGTGACCTACTGCATGCTGATGGTCGTCAATCTTTACTAGGAATCCCTCAGCTTGTAAGTCATCTACTAGCTGCTGACGACAGGCGTAACGGTCTAAACCTTGATAAACGCCTGCTGCCTCTGTCATGATAGCGTCTTTGCCAATCACCACAACGTGAGGCACATTATGTCTCTCACCAATCTCAAAGTCATTAACATCATGGGCTGGAGTCACTTTCACAGCACCTGTACCAAATTCTGGGTCTACATATTCATCACCTACTATTGGAATCTCCCTACCGATAATAGGCAGAACCACCATCTTCCCTATTAAGTGCTGATAGCGCTTGTCCTCTGGATGAACA
Source organism: Bacillota bacterium (assembly GCA_033549265.1). Lineage (GTDB taxonomy): Bacteria > Bacillota > Desulfitisporia > Desulfitisporales > JAWSUQ01 > JAWSUQ01. The sequence goes on along the minus strand of JAWSUQ010000251.1, from coordinate 2,868 downwards.
GCTACACAGGTATCCCCTAGCATTGTCTCCGGGCGGGTTGTGGCAACAATAATATATTCATCTCTATCTTTAACCTTATACCTGATGTGCCACAATTTTCCTTCCTTATCGGAATGCTCTACTTCAATATCGGAAATTGTTGTTTGGCAATTAGGGCACCAGTTTATTATCCTATTACCTCTATAGATTAAACTCCGTTCATACAGCTTAACAAATACCTCCAGGACTGCATCGGAGCAGCCTTCATCCATGGTAAAGCGTTCTCGTTCCCAATCACAGGAAGAGCCTAATAGACGCAGCTGCTTAGTAATTCTGTTGCCATATTGATGCTTCCATTCCCACACCTTATCTAAAAAAGCTTCGCGGCCCAGCTCATATTTATTTAGACCCTCTTTTTTCAATTCATCCTCTACCCTTGCTTGGGTAGCAATTCCTGCATGGTCAGTCCCGGGTACCCATAAAGTACTATATCCCTGTAGCCGCTTCCATCTGATTAGGATATCCTGCATAGTATTATCAAGGGCATGTCCTAAATGCAGGGACCCGGTTACATTTGGTGGTGGCATCACAATAGTATAAGGCTCCTTAGACATATCGGGCTCCGCGTGGAAATAGCCCTGTTGTTCCCAATTTTGATACCATTTTTCCTCTACTTCCTTAGGATCATATACAGTAGGGATATTATTTGATGATGTCATAGTTTCTACCACTCCTTTTCTACATAACACTAAAAATATAAACTAAAAGAAACATACAAAAATCAAAAAGCCCTCTTTGCCATAAAGGGCGAAGAGGACTCGCGGTACCACCTTTTTTCCCTGCCAAAAATCATAGCAGGCTAAAAGCTGAGGTAACGGTCAGCTGCCGATATCACTTCGGAAACCTTAGGTGATATTACTCAGGGACGACTTCTCTAAGCCTACTAAAGAAGCTTTCAGCCGTGGCTTCTTTCTCTGCGTAGTAGGTATGTTAGATACTACTTCCCGTCAAAGTGTTTAGTTATTATTTAAAATTTCACATGCTTTAATAATTAGTAATTTTAATTTATTTGGCCTTTTTTGTCAAATATTTTTCTTTCACGATGCTTCCAGCGAAAGGCAATAGTTCTTTTGTACAGATAACCTGTGGCAGTTCCAAGGATGCCTGCCAGGGAAATAATCAAACCACTACTTATTTGATCCCAATTTAGTGCCACCGGAAACATCATACTAACTATTAAGTATGTGATAAATAAATAGCCAAAGGAAAGTAACAGCCCATCATGCCACCATTTCCCATGAGAAAGCTCTTTTCCTATATAATGCCCACCTAAGATGCAACTTATAATACCAAGGAGCAGACCAAATGTAGGCAAATAATAATTTGTTCCCTGATCAATAATAATCCAACCACTAATAAATATTAACCCAACGATAGTTATCGTTAATGCTGTACCTATGCCTATTAAAATTGTCTTTATCCTCACCATACCTCTCCCCTTCTAAGTAATCTACATTAAATAATACGCATGTACAATGAAAGTATGCTATAATTAGTGCTTGACTTTCCCTAATTGATTAAAGAGAATGGAATGAGAACTGATTTATTAGGTTAAAAATAGGGAGGCTTTAATTTGGAAGTATTAATTTCAAAAATATTCAAGAGCAGGTACTCTAGGACTGCAGCGGATTGCTCGCTGATTTTCGTCACCCTAATTTGGGGACTTACCTTTGTGACAGTAAAAAACGCAATAGATTATCTACCGCCCCACACCTTCAACTTTTACCGTTTCACCTTGGCAACCGCCTTCATGCTATTATTCTGTTGGTCAAGACGCCAGCACATGTCGAAAGAGCTGCTACTTAAAGGCGGTGTCATCGGTATTTTTCTATTTGCCGGCTATGCCTTTCAAACAGTAGGATTAAAATATACTAGTGCCTCAAATGCGGGCTTTATCACTGGCCTGGCAGTGGTACTGGTTCCTGTTATTAACGCATTTATGACGAAAAAGTTGCCAGCTATTCCAGTAATTCTTGGAGTAGCTAGCGCCACCTTAGGCTTAGCCTTCTTATCGTTAGGTGACCAATTTGTTTTAAATATGGGAGATATCTTAGTACTTTTTTGTGCTGTCTCCTTTGCGCTTCATATTATCTTCGTTGGCAAATATACCTTTAAGTTTGATACTGTGCTCCTGGTAACTGTCCAAATTGCAGTAGTAGCTGCTTTAAGCGGTCTTTTTGCCTTAGCTGAGAAATCAAACCAGGCTAGTTTTACAAACACTAAAGAGGTTTTAATGGCCCTCTTAATTACAGCAATCTTAGCTACCTGCTTGGCATTCCTAATCCAAAACTATATGCAGAAATTTACTACTGCCACCCGAACTGCTATCATCTTCAGTATGGAGCCAGTATTTGCTGCCCTTTTCGCTGTAGTGCTGCTGCAAGAAATTTTATCGGCCCGAGCTTGGTGGGGAGGGGCCCTGGTGGTATTGGGAATGATATTATCAGAGCTCAAGCTAAAGCATATCTTTAAGCAAAATGATCCTAAACAAGATATAATGGGCTAATACAACAAGGGCTTCACCAAATAAACATCTTGGTGAAGCCCTTTTGCTCGAAATTAATTGCAAAAATCTACTATATTTATTCTTCTATATCTGAATCTATTATAGCTGAATCTGTCTGGCTGGCTATGCTTTTTTCAAGCCATTGGTAAACCTCATTAGTACCTTGACCTGTTTCCGCTGAAAACAGTATTATTGGCACCCGGGCCGGTAGCTTCAGTTCTTTCTTAATAACTGCTGCATGATGCTGCCATTTTCCTTTGGCAATTTTATCAGCCTTGGTGGACACTACCAACTGATTAAAGTTATGATGGCTAAGCCATTCC
>JAWSUQ010000250.1:0-4946 GCA_033549265.1 Bacillota bacterium | reverse complement strand
TTCCCAACTATCAACTTGATGAAGCAAATCACTTTGCAGCACGGCTTGAGAGCTTAGGCTATCAAGTTAATTCCACTATAGAAACTATTGGAATTAGAAAACCTGCTCAAGTAGAATCAGTAGTAAACGAGCTAGTTCCTCTTTGTGAAGAGGTAGGGGTAGATCCACATGATATATTTTTGGTGGAGTATGATGAGGAAAAACCAGCTGCTTATTATCAAGAAGGAAAGTTTTATAGATAAGATTAGAGCTTGCACCACAAACCGTGGTGCAAGCTTTTTTATTCGTCACAGAAAAATTTATCTAAAGCTATCGCTTCTTTTTCTTCATCAGAGTTCCTAGCTAATAAAGGAACAACATCAGAAAAGTTAACTAGATAATCCCCTCTTATATCTTCATTGAGATTAAATATAAGCTCTTTATCATAACCAATATCTCTATTTGGTGTAAAAAAATAGACAGTGGCTTGAACTCTCACTTGAATATTATTGTCAGTGGTAGTAATTTCATTAATTTCTCCTAAGCTAATAAATCTAATTTCAGATTTTAGTCTATTCCAGATGTCCTCACTATAGATGTTGTTGGTCAAGTGCCTTACAGTCATCAGTTCATTATTGGCTACAGCTATTAGGAATGCTCCTATCTTTTCTACTGGAGACGCATTGTCTAACTTACTTAATAAATTGCCCGCTGATTTAGAGATCATAAGCTGATGTCCCTCATCAACTCTTCCTGTTTTATGAACTCTACTGTTGGTAAAATGAATACAAAAATGTCCATTAAATTTATTCTCTGCTATTTGTCCATTGCCGTGAGGCATACCATTCATTGATGCAGCAATTTGTTTTCCTCCTACGGTTACAATTACTGCTCTTCTTTTCCATCCCCACTCTCCATAAATTCCTTTCAATATCTGAGTATCTGCTTCAGTAAGAGGCTCTACATCCACATGATTAGTACCCCCATATCTAAAGATATTAAAAATTTGTCCCGTTTCTACATCCCGAACCTGAGCCTGCGTCTTTCTAGGAAACAATTGGTCTACTTTATTCCAGTCTATCGTTTCTCCAAAAAAGCTTTCTTCCAAAGGTTTAACCAGCCCTACCATTACCTCTGGTATTTTTTCATTTGCGATCCATGCCAGTTTGGATAAATCATAAATTTCCATTTGCCTGGTGGCTACAAGTACTTTTTCAATCCCATCATCATATTCTAAGTCAATCTTCCAGAAAATATCCTTGTCTTCATATGCACCTGTTATATATTCTGCTTGTTCATAATACTCTTGCAGATTCTTGAGCCATGGTTGATAAGTCATAGTTGCCTTGCCCTTATATTCAGGTAAATAAAAAACAATTTCTGCCTTTTGTATGCTTGCAGTGTGCCAGCTAGCATTAAACATTAGGATTAAAATTGCAATTAAAATAAATGATATTAAGCTTAATAAAATAAATATATATCTTTTTTCTAAATTCATTATATCCTCCACTCAATAATGCTCTTACCTTAATAATATGCTATATATTATAAAAAAAGAATTATCGAGGGAGGATTATAATGCCACTAAATCTTGCCACCAAATTTTATTATTTGCTCAGAAATGTCATCAGCACTTTTAGCACTGGAAGCTGAAAGGGTTTTTAACAGCGTTCGCACTTTTATATCATTAGTTTCCATAGATAGCATTAGGTATCCTTGAGCTGCTGACATAGCGTCCTTTCTATAGTCATTTAACATTTCAATATCTGTTAAAGGTCCACTAATTTCACTCATTTTGATATTCTCCTTTCCATAGCTTTTAGCTGTGTTTCTACCTGCTCCTTACTTTTTTTAATTAACATCGCTTCTCTTTCAAATAGCTTCTTGGCTTCATCTGTGGTGCACATTTGAGCATATAAGTCACATTTCTTTTCCTCTACCTGTACCTGGGTAAGCACCTTTTCTAATGCAAAAATATCTTTAAAGGTTTCTTTAATATCAGCACTAATTAACACTATTCCACCCCATTCCCATTTTAAAATAATATATAATTATTATCTCTCAAACAAAAGAGCACCATTCTACTTTTGTTAACTTAGTATAATTAAATGTAGCCTCTTGGCTATCCCAAACTGCTTTTTCCCTAGCAAAGCTATATATTATAGATAAGCTTGGGCACGAAAAGCTCTTTCCAAGAGATAATATTAAAAATGAGGAAAATCAAAGATGCCAGTATGACAAAACATAACTGGCATCTTTGATTCTTACAGTATATTCTTTGCTTTTTTTGCCCAATTAGGATTTTTTAGCAGCGACCTTCCTACTCCTACTAAATCCGCTTTTCCTTCAACAACAATACTATTGGCGTAGAGTGGGTCCTTAATTCCTCCGGTAATCATTACAGGAACTGACACTGTTGGTTTTATGGCTTCGGCTAAATAGTTAAAGAAACCATCAATATCATGGGCTAAATAGCCGCAATGGCCGCCAGATAAATCAATTGCATCCACACCAGCTGCCACAAGCTGCGGCGCTGCCCAGGCTGCCTCCTCTACAGTTAATCCTCCTGATATCCTGTCATCAGCCCCTAGCCGATAAAACAAAGGATAATCAAGGCCTACTGCTTCCCTTACTGCTTTAACTACCTCTAATGGAAAACGTAATCTATTTTCTTTGGAGCCGCCATACTTATCTGTTCTTTTATTTGAAAAGGGTGAGAGAAATTGACATAATAAATAACCGTGAGCTCCATGTATTTCTACCAGATCAAAGCCTGCTTTTTTGGCTCGTATAGCAGCACTGGCAAAGCACTCAATTAGCCTCTTAATATCCTTTTCTGTCAGCTCTCCTGGAATTTCTACTCCCCTAGGCACCTTTATAGCTGACGGACCTAATGGTAACTGACCAATAACATTACTATCAGCAGCTCCCCCTGCATGGGTTATTTGAATTCCCACCTTGGCTTCTGATTGCTGATGAATAGCCTCTGTCAGCTTCAATAAATTATCTATGTCCACCTCTCTATCTATTCGAGTTTGCCTATTCTTCACTCTGCCCTCTGGTGAAATATAGCTATGTTCAATAATGATTAGCCCTACGTCTCCCCGTTGGATATAATAATCTTCAAGTTCTTTGGTCAGCTCACCATCCTCTCGAGCCAAGTAGCTTGCCATCGGCGGCATAACCATCCTGTTTTTTAGTTGAACTCCTTTTATGTTTATTGGTGATAATAAATTTATCAAGTTATCAACTCCTTTATTGTTAATCTTATTAACGTATTATATTTGCCATTTATAGCAAATTCACCTCTATAAGTTAACTAAAAAACCCTTACTAAACCATATTGTTTAGTAAGGGCTCTATGCTATTACTGCTGATAATATCCTTTTTGAATCATAGCGTCTACAATTTGATTAGCATGCTGCTGCTCTTCATTTTGAATATGCTGCATTTGCTGACGCATCTGTTGGTTTAAGCTATCTAACACAGTCATATTATAGGAGTCTGATACGTACTTTTCAGTCATAAGCATATCTTGCAGTATATCTTGCTCGGAAATTTGGCCCCCACCTTGATTTTGATTCATTTGCTGACCACCTGCTTGCATTTGTTGATTAGCAGCATTTTGGCCTAATAGCCCTGAAATTGTTTGATAGTGCTGTTGCTCTTTTTGCTGCAACTGCTGAAACATTTGCTTAATCTTTGGATCCTTCACTTGATTAGCATATTGTCCATACTTAGCTATACAAACTTCCTCATGCTTCAGAGCCTCCTGAAGAAAACGCTGTTCCTTTTGTGTTAGGTTTTGCATTATTTATTCCTCCCTCTAATAGTAAAATTAGGATGATTCTTCATCCCTTATCTTTACCCAATAATACTTGTAATATGTAATAATGAAGAAGATGCAAGCTAATGCTTGCATCTTCTTCATTATTAGCGTTTTCGTGTTATTTCTACTTTCCGTAATTTAACCCCACCTATTAGGTAAAATTCTCAAAAAATAGAACTATATGAATAAAAATTAGAGGCTATTTGTTAAAGGAGAAGTCTTTCTCCTTGTGATAATTATAACATAATCCCAAAAAGAAGTCTATATTAAAACTAGTTAGTATAAAAAATATTATAATTCTAAATATTTTATTATATCTTTTACTTCGAGGCTATTAATAGTATCCTTGGCTTCAATCCATCCTTTTCTAGCTATCATAACGCCAAATTCCACATTTGACAACGTCTCTATTCGATGAGCGTCAGAGTTAATAACTAGTTTGACGTCTAACTCTTTTGCCCTAATGCAGTGCCTCCAATCAAGATCGAGCCTGTAGGGACTAGCATTTAATTCCATCACCTTGCCCATATCTCTAGCTGCCTGTAATACTTCCTCTAGGTTAACTTGACATCCAAGTCTCCCTAATAGTAGGCGCCCTGTGGGATGCCCTAGTATCTTTACATGTGGATTAGAAATAGCCTTAATAATTCTTTTGGTCATTTCCCCTTCAGTTTGATTAAAACAGGAGTGCACTGAAGCAATAACATAATCGAGCTGAGACAAAACCTCATCAGGATAATCTAAGGACCCATCTTGAAGAATGTCAGACTCTACTCCCTTGAGGATTCTAAAATTACTAAACTGTTCATTCAAACGGTCTATTTCTTCCCCTTGCTGCTTTAATTCTTCAATACTCAATCCTTTAGCATAAACAGCTGATCTGCTATGGTCGGTTATACCAATATAGGAGTAGCCAAGCCTTATTGCCTCAGCAGCTATTTGCTCAATAGAATGGATACCGTCACTATAGGTCGAGTGAACGTGAAGCTGTCCCTTCAGGTCATCAATCATCAATAAATTAGGCAGACTTTTTTTCGAAGCCGCTTCTATTTCTCCTCGATTTTCTCTCAGTTCTGGGGAGATAAAATCTAGACCTAATTTACTAAAAAAGTCTTCTTCAGAATTAACCTCCACCAGC
>JAWSUQ010000249.1:0-4953 GCA_033549265.1 Bacillota bacterium | reverse complement strand
CAAGGCTCCTGCCACAATCAGTCCTGTGACTGGGTCTGATGCATAGAGGGCCTTGCTTATTAGTGTATTGCGGGCTAAGCCATGGTACTGATTGTGAGCCTTTACTGCATAGACTAATTCTTCTGGTAAACCTAATTCCGCCAACATAGTGCCTCCTACTAAGCTGTGGCGAGCTGGGTCTTCAGCAGTTTCCACATAATCAATATCATGTAGTAAGCCGGCTAAACCCCATAATTCTTCATTCTCACCAAAATGCTGGGCTAACCTTTGCATAACCACCTCTGTGGCCAACATATGCTTTAATAGATTTTTGTTTGTAATATATTTTTTTAACTCCTGTAATGCTTCTGCTCTATTCATTTGTTCCCTCCACATGTTTTTGCATAAATTGTTTAATAAGCTTAAATACTTTTTCCCTATCACTATCGATAGTAGCTAGATGTCCTGATTTGTCAAGGTACACCAATTCTTTTTCCCTGCTGCCAATATTCTTGTAAATGTAATCTGCGCTTTTAGGCAGCACAACCTTATCTGAAAAACTCTGGATAATCAAGGCAGGGGTGTCCACCTTGTCAAGCCTTTTACGGACAGCCCTAATTAACTTCAGGAGATTATCCAATGCTTTTAAAGGAATTTTTTGATATGTAAACCGAGCCATTTCCTCATTTAGGGACTGCTCTCTCTCAGAAAATTTCTTCGGATAATAATCAATAACATATTTAAATAGTGGTGCAAGTACACTTTTCTTATCAGCAAGATAAATAGGTGCGCAAATAGAAATTAAACCTTTTAGCTGAAGCTCTGAAGCGCTATAGATACATAAAGCCCCTCCCATAGATAATCCAATTGCGTAAATGTCATCGCATTCTTTACTCAATCTGGTGTAACCCTCTACTACTGATTGATACCAGTCATGCCAATAGGTTTTTTTCAAGTCCGCAGGAGTTTTACCATGACCTGCTAACAATATTCCTAACACCGTATATCCCTCTGCTGCTAAGCTCTCACCTAATAGACGCATTTCTGAAGGGGAACCTGTAAAGCCATGCACCAATAGGCACCCTGTTTTCCCTCCTGCAAAGTAAAAGGGCTCTTTAGATTTTTCTTTTATCTTCACAATCGGATACCTCCCAAATTCTGTTTAGCCTATTAGTAATAAACTTTTTTTCGCTTAATCTATATTATACTTATGTTTTATTAAGAAAAAGTGTTGGATGAAATTTCACCCAACACTTCATTGTTACAACTATTTTACATAAATAGCGGAGCAAATACTAGTGATACAATTGTCATTAACTTAATTAAGATATTGATTGAAGGTCCGGAAGTATCCTTAAAGGGGTCACCTACTGTATCTCCAGATACTGCAGCTGCGTGAGCAGGAGATCCTTTTCCACCATACTCGCCAGTCTCAATATACTTCTTGGCATTATCCCAAGCACCGCCTGCATTAGCCATCATAATAGCTAGCAGGAAGCCAGATACTAGAGCTCCGGCTAATAATCCACCTAATGCTTCTTTGCCAATTAGCAAGCCTACCGCAACGGGAGCTACTACAGCTAGTAATCCAGGAATAATCATTTCTCTGATAGCGGCAGCTGTACTAATACTTACACAGTTCGCATAGTCAGGCTTAGCCTTTCCTTCCATTAGTCCAGGAATACTCTTGAATTGGCGTCTTACCTCTTCAATCATATCAAACGCTGCTCGACCAACGGCTTGCATTGTAAGAGCAGAGAATAGGAATGGTAGCATCCCACCAATAAATAATCCAGCTACAACATTTGGATTCATGATGTCAATAACTGCAATGCCAGCAGCTTGAGTATATGCTGAAAACAAAGCTAATGCAGTTAAAGCAGCAGAACCAATAGCAAATCCTTTACCAATAGCCGCTGTAGTATTACCTACTGCATCTAATGCGTCAGTAATTTTTCTTACCTTAGGATCTAGCCCTGCCATTTCCGCAATACCACCAGCGTTATCTGCAATTGGACCATAAGCGTCTACAGCAACTGTCATACCTGTAGTAGAAAGCATACCTACGGCTGCTAAAGCAATCCCATATAAACCAGCTACATTGTAAGCCACAAGAATAGCAGCAACAATCACAATAATTGGGCCAGCTGTACTAAGCATACCAATTCCTACACCGGCAATCATATTAGTAGCCGCACCAGTTTGGGAAGCTTTTGCAATCTCCTTTACAGGGCCATAATCACCAGAAGTATAATACTCTGTTAACTTACCAATCAATAGACCAGCTAGAAGACCAGCTACAGTTGCGAAGAATACACCTAAGCCAGTTACAGCACCTGATGCTGGTAGTAATGTTGTTGTAATAAAATATGTTGCTACAATTGCCAATACAGTGGCAACTACAGTTCCCATGCTTAATGCTTTTTGAGCATTAGCGCCTTCATCAGTCTTCACAAAGAAAGTACCAATAATTGAAGCAATAATTCCTGCTCCAGCAATCATTAATGGTACGGTTCCACCATTAGTAATACCTAGGGCAGCAGCTAAAGCAATTGCTGCAATAATTGATCCTACAAAGGACTCAAATAAGTCAGCACCCATTCCAGCAACGTCACCTACGTTATCACCTACGTTATCGGCAATAACCGCAGGATTTCTTGGATCATCCTCGGGAATACCAGCTTCTACTTTACCTACCAAGTCAGCTCCAACGTCAGCAGCTTTAGTGTAGATACCACCACCAACTCTGCCGAATAAGGCGATAGAGCTGGCACCTAAGGCAAAACCGTTAATAACTTGAGGATTATCAAATAAAATATTAACGATTCCTAATCCTAATAGCCCCAAGCCTACTACAGACATTCCCATAACGGCTCCACCAGAGAATGCTACTCCCAGTGCAGCATTAGCACTTGTCTGGGCAGCGTTAGCAGTTCTCACGTTAGCATTTGTTGCCACTTTCATACCAAAGAATCCAGCCAGTGCAGAAGCTACTGCTCCAATAATAAACGCTACAGCTGTTAATGGCTGAAGGCTGTCTGCTTCTGGAGTCAACTGTCCCGCAACAAAAATAATAATTGCCAAAACTACGACAAAAACAGCTAAAGTGCGGTACTGTCTGTTTAAAAAGGCCATTGCTCCTTCTTGAATTGCTTGAGCTATTTCTTGCATTCTTTCATTTCCTGGCTCAGTTTTATTAATTTTGTTGGCCAGGAAATAGGCAAAGATTAAGGCAATTACCCCTGCAATCGGAGCTAAAATTCTTAAATCCATACTTTTCCTCCTTACTTACGCTTGAATTAAATTTTTGTGTTGAAATATCTCCCCAGCAAAATGTGCTGGGGAAGTTTTTATACTTAAGAGTTTAGATTAACGAGGCGATAAGAGTAATCCCCAAAAAGGCAATAGCTAAAACAGCAGTAATTTTGCTTAATAAATCGTCTATTCCTTTTTTCTTGCCAAATACTTGTTCAGCTCCACCAGAAATTGCTCCTGATAAGCCTGCACTTTTACCTGACTGCAGTAATACAGTAGCAATTAAGCCTAGTGAAACTAGTACTTGAACAACAATAAGTAGCGTTTTCAATGCCTTATACACCTCCTGTCCAATCCAATAAATACATTTTAGCATAATCGCTCTAAAAAAGACAACTATTTTCCTGTACCAAATAGGAAGTTTTACTCCTCTTTAGTTACTTGCTTCGCAGGTTATAAAATGTATTTTTGCCGGAGTATTTAGCTAGGAAGTCTAATTCATCTTCAATCCGCAGCAGCTGATTGTATTTTGCTACCCGATCAGTTCTAGATGGAGCACCGGTTTTAATCTGTCCGGCATTGGTAGCTACCGCTAAGTCTGCAATAGTAGCATCCTCAGTCTCACCGGAGCGATGAGAAATGATAGCAGTATAGCCTGCTTTTTTAGCCATTTCTATAGCATCTAAGGTCTCAGTTAAAGTTCCTATTTGATTAACCTTAATTAAAATAGAGTTTGCTGTATTACTGTTAATTCCCTTGCTTAATCGCTCAGTATTAGTTACAAACAAGTCGTCCCCAACTAACTGTACTTCTTGGCCAATAGCATCAGTTAACTTCTTCCACCCATCCCAATCGTTTTCGTCAAGGCCATCCTCAATGGAGATAATAGGATACTGTTCAACAAGCTCCTTATAATACTCAACTAGCTCATCGGCAGTAAAGGTAACTCCTTCGCCTTCAAAATTGTACTTGCCGTCTTTATATAGTTCTGTAGCTGCTACATCAAGGGCTAACAAAATGTCACTGCCAGCCTTGTAGCCTGCCTTATCAATTGCCTCAAGTATTACATCTAAAGCCTCACGATTGGAGCTAAGATTAGGGGCAAAACCGCCCTCATCTCCTACCGCTGTATTTAAGCCTTTTTCTTTTAGTACTGCCTTTAGGCTATGAAATATTTCTGTACCCATCCGCAGGGCCTCTTTAAAAGATTTGGCCCCTACTGGCATTACCATGAACTCCTGAATATCCACATTGTTATCAGCGTGCTTGCCGCCGTTTAGAATATTCATCATTGGTACAGGAAGTTCCTTAGAATTAACTCCCCCAATATATTGGTATAACGGCAATCCCAACTCTTGTGAACCTGCTTGGGCGCAGGCTAAGGATACTCCTAGGATAGCATTCGCCCCTAGCTTATTTTTATTAGGGGTTCCATCCATTTCAAGCATTAGTCGGTCGATACCAATTTGGTCAGTTACATCAAAGCCAATGATTTCAGGTGCAATCAGCTTATTAACATTACTAACAGCCTGTTGAACACCCTTTCCCAAATATCTTTCACTGTCTCCATCTCTAAGCTCTACTGCCTCATAAGCACCAGTGGAAGCCCCTGATGGAACACAAGCTCTGCCAACTACACCGCTTTCTAAGTAAACCTCCACCTCTACAGTAGGGTTGCCTCTAGAATCTAATATTTCTCTAGCATAGATATCACTAATT
>JAWSUQ010000248.1:0-4983 GCA_033549265.1 Bacillota bacterium | reverse complement strand
GTTAAATTTTTTGTAAAACTTAATCGATCGACCAAAGAATCGCTATTATAGATATAGTAGACCAGTTTAGAGGCTTGAGGCCATTTTAATTTAAAGTTTGTTAAGAACCAGTAGAGGTATTCCTTTTTTTCTGATGAATTTTTCCTTTGTGTCATAATAATTTACCCCTTTCTTAAGGATATATATTAGCTAAAAAAGGGGTATAATCCTGCAAAAAAACCCATGTAAATAAAGGAAGCGCTGCTATCTCGTAACAATCTGTTATTTAGCATCCATTCTGATTATTTCAATATCCTTACTGTTGGATTTAGCACTAAAGCTAATATAGACACCGATAATAACTACTATTCCACCGATGGCTTGTAGCATAGTTAATATTTCTCCTAGAAAAAAGTATCCAATAAGGGCACCAAAAACTGGAACAGAGTTTAAAATATTAACAGCTTGGTTAGGAGGAACTGCTCTAAGACCATAATTGTAAAAAAGGAATGCGATTAAAGAACAAAAAATAGCCAAATAGCCTAAGCTTCCCCAGGCAACCATAGGTACTTCCTTTAAGGCAGGGGCTTCGTAAATTACAAAAGGAAAAATAAACAGAGCGCCAAAGACAGCTTGCCAAAAAGTTAACTGAAAGATATTCATTTCTCCAATCCTATTAATGACAATATTATAAATAGCCCATACAACTCCAGTTAATAAAAATAATATTATACCAATAAACCGATCTACTGTGATAATGCTGCCCACATTCCAAGGTTGAATAATTAATGTAACACCGCTAACAGCCAAAAATATACCAAGCCAGTTTTTAGGGGGAATTGATTTCTTAGTCACCATACTTTCAATAAAGGCAGTAATTACTGGATAGGAAGCTACTAAAAGGGTAGCATCGGTAGCATAAGCAAATTTCAAGCCCCAGTTCTGGAGCATAAAATAAAAAGTGTAACCTAAAAGCCCAGATAAGGCCAAAAGTTTATATAAGCTTTGATCGGGCAGGCTAAATCCTATTCGCCAAAGTTTTATAATGCAGCCTAGAAGAAATAAAGAAACAGCAAACCTTAGAAAAGCCAATGTAGATGGGTCAAATGAGATTAAGGCCGATTTTGAAACTGCATAGGAGGTACTCCATAAAAAGGCTGCTAGGAGAATAGATAAAGAGAATTTGTATTGATTCATGGTAATTAACCTCCTTTCAATCATTTTAAGATATATTATAATCTAGAATCAGAAGGAAAGATAGATTAGTACATTGATTTATCTGCTGAAAATCTGTAAAAAGCAGGATATTATAGCAAAACGTCGAACATGTAATAATTATGAAAAAAGTAGCAGAAAAACTGGTTCAACTAAATATGGATCTTAATACAGGAGAGAAAGCTAGTGCAGAAGTTATTTTGTTTGGCTTAAGGCTAATTATTCATAGCGTGCTGCATGTTGCTATCATCTTGGTACTGGCATATTTCTTTGGATTTTTTTATGAGGCGATGGTTGCCTTAGTAGTAGGCAGCACTATGAAGGTTTTTTCAGGAGGGGCTCACGCTAACCACATTGTAAAGTGTATCATTGTAGGTACCATCATCTACCTTCTAATAGGTTTTAGTGGCAAGCATTTAGGCAGCATAGTTGGAGTGAATTATCTGATATGGATTGTAGTTTCGCTCTTTGCCCTATATAGTACATATAAGTTGGCCCCCGCACCGGCTAAAAATAAGCCAATAAAATCTTTTGCCCATAAAGAAAATTTAAAGAAATTAGCGTTAAACGTTGTTTCGGTAGCTATTTTTTTGAGCTTTATAGTGGGGTATATTCTTGAACAATCAGGATTATTTTATGGAGTGCTGCTTGCCCTTTTATGGCAAAGCCTAAGCCTATGGCCGCTTACTTTTAGAATACTAGAAAGTATTTGATATTACATACTAGGCCAGTAATGACAGGATACATAAGGAGGTGATGATGGTGAAAAAAGCGCTAGTTAAATTAATTACATTTTTAATTACGATGGTAGCCTTTGCAAATGTTGCAGCAGCTACCGGTGTTCTTACTTATCAACCAGATGTCCCTGAGGAGCTTCAATAAAAATAACTTCATATAGGATAGAATTTTACTGACGTTTGCACCGGTAAAAAGGAGGAAATATATGTGACAGCTTTGTCAATTGTCATAAATATAGTACAGGCAGCACTCTTAAGTACGTCAATGATCCTAATGGTTGGAGAAAAAATACGGAAGAATGAAATAGTTGCTTTTGCAATCATCTATGGTTTAGCAGTGCCTTTGGCTAGAAGTATATATGGGGTAATGCATGCACCATTTTACACCCATACTATGATACTCATTACTATTGCTATTTTATTGTATAAATTTCTTATTAAGCTTTCTTGGCTAAAAGCTGCTGCTGCTACTTTATTAGGGGTTACCATCATGTTTATAACTGACGCGCTAATTGTTGTGCAGGTCATTAAGCTATTTGACCTTACTGTCCAGGAAATTACTAATAATATGGTCTTATATACTCTGTTAACCTCTATAACAAGTTTAGTAATGTTATTAATAATAGTATTAAATAGAATTACTGGGATATCGCTGTTCAATCCGCAAGACTAAATGAGGGATTACTATGGACTATAATAGTAAAAAAGCATGGATTGTTATATTAATTCTTACCCATGTTTTTATTGCTATAACTTTAGTGCTAGCAGTAAATATAGAAAGTAGTTTGGGATATGATTTGGAGATTAATTTTAATAAAATTGCAACCCACTTACTGATTGCATCGGCCATATTAGCTATTATATCCTTGAAAATAGTCTGGGAAATTGTAGGGCTACTTGAAGTAGAAGCTAAATCAAAGCTGCAGCAGGAAAGAATGGAGCAGATGGAGCAATTTAATTTAACATTGCGGGAACAGAGGCATGATTTTTTGAACCATCTGCAGGTAGTGTCAGGATTTATCCAAATTAAAAAAAATGACAAGGCCAAAGAGTATTTATTAAACTTATCTGAAAACTTGATGGTGAGCAGTGAGCAAGAGCACACCCTAGACACAGAAGTGGGAATGCTGATATATACTAAGAAAGCTAAGGCTAATCAGCATCAAATTAATTGGATTCAAAGGATAGACATTGATTTAAGCACAACGGTTGTCCCTAAGTTTGACTTAGTAAGAATATTAGCAAATGTAATTGATAATGCTATTTATGAGTTAAAGCAAGTACCGATACAAGAAAGAAAAATTGTCTTTATAGCTGAAGAACGACAAAAGAAAGCTGTCATCTCTATAGTTAACTATGGAACTATTATTGATGAGCAAATAATAAACTTAATTTTTAATCCTGGCTTTACAACCAAAAAAGGTAAGGGCGACGGAATGGGATTATTTATAGTTAAGACCCTAGTGGAAAAATGGGGTGGGACAGTAAATGTAATCGGCAGTTCTTCAGAAAATTTAACACGAGTCATCATAACATTACCTTTAGCTCATCCACATCTTTTAGATGCAAGCTACGGAACTAACGCTGGGTAAGCGTATAGAGGAAGGAGGTAGTAATGAGATGGATGTAACATATCTAGGACATGCATGTTTTTTGATAACAGGAGAAACAGGAAAGAAAATTATTATAGACCCTTTTATTTCAGAAAACCCTTTGGCACCAATGAAGGTTAATGATATTAATGTAGATTTAATTGTCGTAACTCATGGGCATTTTGACCATCTTGGAGACGCAGTTGAACTAGCAAATAAATGTGATTGTCCCATAGTAGCAGTTGTAGAGCTGGCTAACTATTGTCAAGCTCAAGGGGCAAAAGTTCACCCTATGCAAATAGGAGGAAGCTTTGATTTTGGCTTTGTGAAGGTCAAACTAACATTGGCATTCCATAGTAGCTCTATTTTATCTGAGCCTGCTCAGTATATGGGCAATCCCGCGGGAGTATTACTTTATTTTGAGGAAAGAACTTTATACCATGCAGGGGATACGGCCTTATTTGGTGATATGGGCCTGATTGGAGCTTTAAATAATATAGATGTAGCAATGGTCCCTATTGGCGATAATTTTACTATGGGCCCAGCAGATGCCATAGAAGCTCTTAAGCTCCTTAGGCCTAAGGTAGCTATTCCTATGCATTATAATACCTGGGATATAATCAATCAGACTGCTGAAAGCTTTGAGCGTCAAGTAGAACTGCAAACAAACGTGACACCAGCTCCGCTTAAACCAGGGGAAACATATATTGTACCATAGCCATAAAATTAATGGATAAAAATTTTTGAGTCGCAGCGCTGCGGCTCTTTTTGCACCTAAAGGCTGGAGGGAATAAAATTGTATAAGCCTCAAGAAATATTAGAAATAGCTGGCTATGCAGCAGAAATAATGATGAAAAATGGTGGAGAAACCTATAGGGTTGAAGAAATGATAGGGTATATTTGCTCCAGTGCAAATATGGAGAATATTGCAAGCTTTGTAACCCCTACCGGCATAGTAATATCCCTCTCTAAAAATGGAGAGCCACCGGAAACGATTGTAAAAAGGATTAGAGAAAGAGGTACTAACCTAGAAAAGGTCTCATTAATAAACGATTTTTCTAGAAAAATCGGTGTGGAGCAATGGGGCTATCATGAAGCTATGGGAAGGCTTAAAGAAGTTGATTATAAAAAAGAGTACCCCCATAAAATAGGAATAATCTTTGCTTCTGGACTTGCCTCAGGGGCATTTACTATATTTTTAGGAGGCTTTTGGATTGATGTACTGCCAAGCATTGTAGCCTCGTTGATAATCCAAACCATCATTTTTTATAGCATCGTAAAAGACATTACCTTTTTTTCTGATTTTACAGGAGGTTTTTTAGCTGGAACCTTAGGCATTATATTTATAAAGTTAGGCTTTGGTGTTTCCTTAGATAGAATCGTTATTGGGGCAATAATACCTTTGGTGCCAGGGCTAGCAATTACTAATGCTGTCCGGGATGCTATCAAAGGAGAGCTGC
>JAWSUQ010000247.1:0-4992 GCA_033549265.1 Bacillota bacterium | reverse complement strand
TTTCTGAACTTGAGCCGAAAGAAGTTTTGGCAATAACAAACATAACATTACATATATTACCGGAAGGGTATCGATTTGATTTAAAAAATAGGGAAATTTCAAGATTAAGTTAAATTGTAATTTTTTTACAAGTTAATATAAGGAGGTATAATTTTGAAAATTGAAAACATCAAAATATTTAATGGAAGAAACATATACTGCCATAAACCTGTAATTGAAATTTTGGTTAATCTTAAAAATTTAAGTAATAAAACTACGATACAATTTGACAAGTTTAATAATAACTTATTAGAGTTATTTCCAAATTTAATAGAGCATCATTGTGGTCTGGGGGAATATGGTGGATTTGTTGAAAGAATTAAGGAAGGCACCTATTTTGGACATGTTGCTGAACATTTAATTTTGGAGCTTCAAGTAGTATTAGGTTACGAAGTATTTTTTGGTAAAACTCGGCTTAAGAAAAGTCCTTCTTTATATAATATAATAGTTGAATATGGTAATGAAAATGTAGCTATTGAATGTGCTAAACAATCAGTCAAGATCATTCAAAGTATTATAAAAGGTGAGGTTATTGATTTAAATAGTATAATAAATAGCTTAAAAACAATTAAAGAAAGATATGAGTTAGGAGTAAGCTCAAGAGCTATTTTTGATGAAGCAAAGAAAAGGGGAATACCTGTCAGAAGACTAGGAAATGAGAGCATTCTAGAGCTCGGCTATGGAAAGTATTCAAGATTAATTCAAGCTGCTTTAACGGATTCAACAAGTGCAATTTCCATAGATATTTCTTGTAATAAACAGCTAACAAAACAACTTCTTATGGAAAATAATATTCCCGTCCCTTGCGGAGATGTTGCTAATACAATAGATGACGCACTAACAATTGCTGACGAAATTGGATATCCGGTTGTTCTAAAACCTTTAGATGGGAATCAAGGGAAAGGAGTTATATTAAATGTTTGTTCATCAAAAGAGCTTAAAAAAAATTTTAGAATAGCTGCAAAATATAACGTAAGCGTAATAGTAGAAAAATATATAGAAGGAAACGATTATAGAGCACTTGTAATTAATGATAAAGTTTGTGCAGTTGCTGAACGAAGGGCACCAGAAGTAGTTGGAGATGGAATACATACCATTAAAGAATTAGTTGAGATGGAAAATGCAAGTGAAATAAGAGGTAACGGCCATGAGAAAGCTCAAACTAAAATAAGACTTGATAGAGTAGCACTGAATTACCTACAAAGAAATAACTTAACGCAATTTTCAATTCCACAAGTAGGACAGATAGTTAAGTTAAGAGAAAACGGTAATATTAGTACAGGTGGAAGTGCCAGGGATTGTACAGACAATATTCACCCAGATAATGCAGAATTTGCTATAAATTCAGCTAAAATTATTGGTTTGGATATTGCGGGTATTGATCTTATAACGAAAGATATATCAAAACCTATCAAAGAGATTGGAGGTGCAGTTCTAGAGGTTAATGCAGTTCCTGGTCTTCGTATGCACTTACATCCAACTATAGGCAATAGCAATAATGTTGCAGCTAATATACTTGATTTACTTTACCCAGAGGGCACTCCATATTCCATTCCAATTGTTGCAGTTACTGGAACAAATGGAAAAACTACAACTACAAGATTAATTGGTCATTCACTTTCATTATCTGGAAAGAAGATTGGAATGACAACTTCAAGTGGAATTTATATTAATAATAAATGCATATTAAAAGGAGATAATACAGGACCTTTAAGTGCAAGAAATGTATTAAGTTCAAAGGAAGTGGATATTGCATTGCTTGAGGTAGCAAGAGGGGGGATTATAAAAAAGGGCTTAGGTTATGATTTGGCAGATATTGGATTATTGACAAATATTGGTGATGATCATATTGGTCTTGACGGTATAGAAAGTGTTGAAGAAATGGCTTTTGCGAAATCTTTAGTCTTAGAAGCAGTAAAGCCTGATGGTTACTCTGTTTTAAATGCTGATGATAAAATGATTCAGTATTTTATTAATCGAGCAAGTGGAAATAGAATTTTATTTTCTAAAAATAATAAGAATGAAATTTTAACAAAACATATTGAAGAAGGCAATATTGCATTATATATAGAAAATGACATTATATTTATTTATGATAACACTGAAAAAATTAAACTTATTGATTTGACAAGTATTCCAATAACATTTAATGGAACTTTAGAATGCAATATAGAAAATGTATTGGCAGCTTCTTGTGCTTTATATGGCCTAAAAACACCGTTAGATATTATCAGAAATGGATTAAGAACTTTTAAACCAGATATAAATATGAATCCAGGCAGATTTAATATTTTTGACTTGTCAAATGTGAAGGTTATGATTGATTACGGTCATAATATCGGAGGATATGAAGAGGTTGGTAAATTTATAAGAAAGCTAAATGTTCCTAGGTCCATTGGTATTATTGGAGTACCAGGTGATAGGTCAGATGAACAAATTTTTAATATAGGAGCAAAATGTTCAGAAATTTTCTCAAAGGTCTATATAAAAGAAGATAAGAATTTGAGGGGAAGAAAACCAGGTGAGGTTGCTGATATACTTTGCAAAGGTTTATTAAGTACTAATTTTAAGATTAATAACATTAAAGTTATATTATCAGAAATTGAAGCATTAAGAGCTGCAATTTCTGAATCTGAGAGTGGAGATTTTATTACATTATTTTATGAAGAATTTACTCCTGCTATAAACCTAATAACTCAATTTCAAACTAAAGAATTAATAAAAAGTAAGATGTCTTTATCAAGGCTAACTAGAGATGTAGTTAATAAAGTAGGGAATTTTAGTTAAATCAAGCTGGTCTTAGGGATAAATGGAAGAGGCTTAACAAAGCCTCTTTTATTAGTCATATATCCGCTTCCCTAGGGCAGAGGAGATTAACTCTACTGCTAATTTAGCGGTGCGATTACCCCCAAAATCTACAATTGGGTTTACCTCACATATTTCCAGAGATTTTAGCATTTTAGTTTCAGCAATAAGTTCTAAGGCAAGGTGGGCTTCCCGATAGCTTAAGCCCCCAGTCACTGGTGTCCCAACACCAGAAGCGGTAGAAGGATCAACAACATCTAAGTCAAAGCTTACATGGATACCACTACCGCCTCTGCCTGCTATTAAAAGGGCTTCCTTTACTATATTAGCTATTCCCAACTCATCTACCTTTTTCATGCTGAAAACTGTAACCTTAGAATCGTTAAGAGAAGCTTTTTCATCAGGATCTAGGTCTCTAATTCCGATTAAGACAGTCTTTTCCTCTTTAACTTTTGGCTTAAATCCACCGACATTCACCAGCTTTTCATTACCATGGCCAGTTAGGGCGGCCAAAGACATGCCGTGAATATTACCTGTTTCACTTGTTTTTAAGGTATTAAAATCTCCGTGAGCGTCAAACCAAATTAAACCCACGTTTTCTACACTTCTGCTAACACCTGCCAAGGTACCTATCGCAATACTATGATCACCGCCCAGAACCAAGGGGAAATTTTCTCTAGCCATTATTTCTGAAACTTGTGAGCACAGTTTTTCACAGGCCTTAACTATTTCTTCCAAAAAGAGAAAATCAGGGTTAGCCACTTTTATACTTTCAGGGACAGGAACATCTATATTACCATTATCAACTATCTTCAGTCCCATTTTTGTCAAAGCTTTGTTCAAGCCTGCATAGCGAACAGCACTAGGCCCCATATCAGTTCCTCTTCTATTGGCACCTAAGTCTAAAGGAACCCCTATAATCTCGATAGTCTGCATATTTATCTACTCCTTATTTAAAATATTCTTTATGAACATAATTAGAAGTTAAGGCTGCCAATAGCCCAGGATAAGTTAAATTGAATTCCAACTGGCTTCCAATTTTAAAGCCTGCCTTATCTTGACCAAAATCCAACATAGTGTGATCACTGGTAGCTCCAATAACTTTAATGTTCGAATAACAACTAGATTTTATGGGATGTATCCCATCAGGAGGAACATCCTGTCTTCCCAATGCAACTATACCTCGATAATGTAGCGTCAATCTTTGCTCTGTTACTTCATCTCCAAAAGTATTATCGCCTAATTCCCCCATTGGTTGAGAAGGCTTTTCCTTTAACTCAATTAACTCAGAAGTTAGAATAAAAGCATCTTGATATGTTCCTGGAATAGGCACTCCGTCAGGGACATACCTACCTAAAAGAATGCTTTCACCTATGCGCAGCTGATTAATGCTGGTGGGTTGTTCTCCAGCTGTTAAAAGATTTAAGCTACTACTGTTTCCTCCAGAATACACTTGTAATGGATATCCCAAGATTTTTTCTAATTCCCTTCCAGAAGCTAAAAGCAGGTTCATATTCTCTTGAGATGGTTTAACCCCACTATAGCAAGCTAAATTGGTGCCTACACCCATTACTTTAATGCCCACTAAATTTTTAACAAAATGGCCTATGTTGATAATATTAATAGGTAGAATTCCTTCTCTTATTTCACCCACATCTATCATCAAGATAACCTTATGAATTAAATTGTGTTGGGTAGCGCTTTCTGAAAGCTTTATTAACACTTCTGGCTCAGAATGCAAGCTGACATCACAGAAGGCTGCTACTTCATCAAGCTCTGAAAGCATTGGACTGCGGAGCAGCATAATGGGGGCTTTAATGCCAGCTTTTTTCAGCCTTTTAATATTTTCTAATCTTGCGTCAGCAAGGCCACTTGCCCCCCCGATAAGCATTGCTATTCCAACCTCTGGATCACCACAAACAGCCTTAGTTACACCAAATACCTTGACACCGTAAGAAGCACACATTTCTACTATAGTGCGAGTATTATTTGTTATTTTTCTTAAATTTATTAAAATCTTAGGATTTTTGTTCAAACCCTTATTCATAGTAGAGACTCCATTATTACCCTATCTTCCCCTGCACCGTACTCATCCTTTTTATAATCAACAGTCTTAAAACCAAATTTTTGCTGGTAGAGGTGTACAGC
>JAWSUQ010000246.1:0-5031 GCA_033549265.1 Bacillota bacterium | reverse complement strand
GATAGTACCTAAGGCCACTAAATCTAAGTACTCCCCAGCCACAACTTGCTCAAACTCTGGCAAACCATAGGATAAATGGATTGCTTGGGCAAGCTTGAAGGCAACCCCTACTCCCGCCAGTTTATCAAACACTTTGCCACCATCAAGCTTAGGATTAATGATGCTATATGCCTTAGGAAGTTCAACAGGAGGCTCGTGATGGTCTGTAATAATCACCTCAATAGCTAGCTCATTAGCTAGCTTAACTTCATCGACACTGCTTATGCCGCAGTCTACCGTGATAATTAATTGATAGCCCTCAGCCCCAAATCTTTTAATAGTTTCAAAATTCAGCCCATAACCTTCAACTAACCGTTCGGGTATGTGATAGCCTACATTGGCCCCTAACTTCTTCAGAAGCTCATACAATAGGGCTGTGCTAGTAATGCCATCTACGTCATAATCACCATAAACCAGCACCTTGGCCTTATTTTTAATTACTTCCTTTATTTTGTTGACCGAACGAATCATACCTGTCATTTGCAGTGGCGAACCTAAACTGCTGACGTCGCCGGCCAAAAACAGCTGAGCCTCTTCCACTGTATTCAGTCCACGATTCACTAGAATCTTGGCAATTAACGGAGAAATTTTCAGCTTATGCTGAAGCTCATTGGCCAAATCGCCGTTATAGGTCAATTTATGCCATCGCTTCAATTTAGGTACATTCATGCCTCCCTCACCTCTGTTTCACAGAAAAAGCATTCCTAAGAGGAATGCTCTTCTGTTTCTTTTTCCTTGGTCTCTGTTTGAAGTTCTCTAACATCTTCTGGAAAAAAATTGTTGGCTTGCTGGCTCTTGCTGCTTCTTATATCTTCCTTGAGGTCCTCATTTTCTGCCCGCAAGCGCTTATTTTCGTTGTCTAACTCCTTTATCTTCATGGATTGACTAACTTGCTTGACCATTCCTAATAAAAATACACAAATAGCTCCAAATACAGCTGAGCCTAAGATAACTAACACCAGGGAGATGTCTTGAAAGGTCCAAAACAAAAAAGAGATAGCCACTGGTACAGTGTTTTGAATGGCAAACATTGCTACAAACAAGGCAAAAATCAGGGCAATGACTAAATACATCTGCATAACAATCATCCTTCCAAAAAGAAAATCACTAAATTAAATATATTTTAAATTAATTCGGTACGAAAAAAGTAAAATCCTGCTGAAATATGTTATTAAAAAATTAAAAGGCCCCTCTTTTTAAGAAGGGACCTCACCTAATCTTTTAATAAATTTTGTCAAGCTACTATGCGTTTTCTCTTTTTCTCCCAGCCTTTAAGCTTTAACCATATAGGACTGGCATTAAAGATGGAAGAATAAGCACCGCTGATGACACCTATCAATAATGCCAATACAAATACCTTGGTAGTTTCACCACCGAAGAACAGCATAGCCAGCAAAACAAAAACAACAGTTAAGCCAGTATTAATTGAGCGGCCCATGGTCTGCCAGACACTAGCATTTACTAGCTCCTCTAATGTACCACTTTTACGATACTTGACATTTTCCCTAATCCTATCAAAAATTACGATAGTGTCGTTAATGGAATAACCTATTACTGTTAGAATTGCAGCCACAAAGGCACTATCAATTTCAATTTGAAATATGGAAAAAACACTTAAGGTTATTAACACGTCATGCATAATTGCTGCAATAGCCGCCACTGCAAAGCTCCACTCAAATCGATAGGTGATATAAACTACCATTAGAATAGCAGCAATTAGCAGGGCATACAATGCCTTTAGTGTTAATTCCTGTCCTATCACAGGACCTACTAATTCATTTCGCAAAGACTCATAGCTTCCCACTTGACTTGAAAAGGAATTAAGAATGGCAGCAGTAGTATCTTGGTCAACTACTTTAGTTCTAATAATATATTCGTTATTGGAAATTGATTGTATTGTACTTCCCTCTAAACCGTAATCAGCTAACACTTGTCTTACCTGAGCAGTATCCACTACCTCAGTAAATTTTAGGTGCCACAAATTACCGCCGGTAAAGTCTATCCCCAGATTTAGTCCTTGGAAAGTTAAGGATATAAGGCCAGGGATAATGACAAGCAGAGAAATAATAAACCAAAGCTTTTTGTGTTTCATTAAGTCGTACTTTATTTCAGTCATGCTTATATCCCTCCCTTATGCTCCAAAGAACCTTGGGTTCTTGAAAATATTTGTCTGAACAACTAGCTTTAAAAGCAGTCTCGTGATGATGATAGAAGTAAACATACTAATTATGATTCCAACTGATAAGGTAACAGCAAAGCCTCTAATAGGGCCTGTACCAAAATAAAAGAGAACCGCCGCCGCAAGGATAGTTGTAATATTTGCATCCATAATGGTGGATAGGGCTTTTGAAAAAGCTCCATCAACAGCTGACCGCAAGGTTTTTTTGTTGCGCAAATCTTCCTTCAAACGCTCATAAATGATTATATTGGCATCAATAATAATACCAAACGAAAGAATAAATCCTGCAATGCCTGGCAATGTCAAGGTTGCATTGAGTGCCCCTAGCATAGCCATTACCAAAAATCCGTATATACTCAAGGAAATTATAGCCACTAAGCCAGGGATACGATAATAAATGATCATAAAGATAATAATAGCCATAATCCCATATAATCCAGCCTGCTGACTTTTTGTCAATGAGTCTATCCCTAAGGTAGGGCCAACTGTTCTTTGCTCTAATATTTCTACCTGCACCGGCAATGCACCTGAACGAAGCAAGGCAGCTGCATTTTCCGCTTCCGCTAAATCTTGATAGCCTCCACTAATTTGACCACTTCCAGAAACAATCGCATCATTAACATGGGGATTTTGAATCATTTCCCCATCTAGAAAAATCCCAATATATCTTCGCTCATCGTATGGTTCATATAAATTCACTAATTCTGTGGTGGTATCAGCAAATTTCCTGGTACCCTCAGGCTTCAATGAAAATTCAACATATGGCTCTTGCGTTCGCTGATCAATTCTTGCTTGTGCATCTTTAAGGTCCTCACCGCCAATAACTCTAGTGCCATCAAAGGTTTTTAGCTCCAGCTGAGCAGTTTTACCTAATAGTCGAGCTGCCTCCTCCGGACTATGCACACCAGCTAGCTCTATAATCAACCTACGCTCTCCTTGACGCTGAATTATTGGTTCAGCAATTCCTAAGTGATCTACTCGATTTCTCATTACTGCTTGCAAATTTATCATGTCCTCATTTGTTACAGGATTTTCAGGAGAGTCTTGAGCTTCCATCACCACATGTAGGCCACCCTGTAAATCTAGTCCCAAATTAAGTGAACTGATGATTGGGTTTAGTGAATAGGCTCCCAAAAAACCTAAGATACCCAGTACTAATAATAAAATTAGCAACTTGTCCACTCGCATTATAATTTTTCCCCCTTCTAGCATGCGCTGTCTAATACCTTCCCATTATATACCCCCATAAAAAAAGTGTCAAATACACATAACGGTCAAAAAAACGAAGCTATAACAGCTTAGCTTCGTTAATAATAAGTCCAAAGCTACATCCTAAAAAGGTTGCAGCCCTTCTACACATAATCATTCTGTCTAAAAAGATCTCGAAATACTCCATCACAGTAGTAATTTCCAGATCGATTTTAAGTTCCATTGTAATAGTCTTTTCAGTTGGATCTATCTCTAAAGACGCCTTCTCCGCACCATAATTTACTCGGTCGTGAATGTCAAAGGTAGAAACATCGCGATTTCTAACTCTTGAGCGATGAACATCAGCTTTATCAGCTAATATTAGAGCTGCCGCTAATGGGTTAACTGCATGACCGTATTGTTCCTCATGATTGCCAATAGCTGCAATAACTTCTGTTATTTCCTCTGGATCCATATTCATTTCAGTCAATAGGTCATAAGCAAGCATAGCACCAGATTGGCCATGATCGTGGCGTGATACCACATTGCCAATATCATGCATATATCCTGCAATGGCTGCTAATTGACATTGCCGTTCAGGGTAGCCTAGCTTTTCTAATATAAGTGATGCATTAGTGGCGATTAGGCTGACATGCCTATAGCTATGATCGGTAAAGCCCATCGCTTTTAAATTATTATCACCTGCAGTAATAAAAGCTTGAATTTTTTTATTCTTCTTGACTTCCTCAAGTGTTACAACCATTTGTTTCTCCTCTTTCTTTAAATCGGTTTATAGCGGAAATAGCTTTTGCCAATACTTCATCTACTGTACACTTCTCTGTATTAATAAACAGATTACAGTGTTCCCGCATATGTCTAAGCCTATACAACTGATCTTGCAATTGCTGTCTGGTCCAGCCTACATTTCTCCGCTCCTGGACAGTATCATAATTGCAGTCAAGCAAAATGACATAGTCAGGTTTTGTCATCAGATACATTTTCGGGGCGTTGCTGTGCTCCTGAGCTACTGAGTGGGCATGAAACCCATTTTTCTTTAATCCTTCAATTAATGTGCTTTTTCCAGAGCCGCATACACCGCCAACAACGATCATAAAATCAGTATCGATAGGCATTTATCAAATCACCTCAGTCAACAAAATGCTAAAATGGAATGGAAAGGTTTAGGGTACTTATAGGCACCCCATCCTCCTCGGATTTAATAGTAGCCACTATCACACTAGTGTCATCCCCTGGCCTATTTTGATCAAGCTTCATTGCTATTTTGAAGAGCTCTTCCGCCTTTTCCTTAGCGGTTAAATCTTGTTTCATTATTTGCCATACCTGATCCATATCCAGCTGCTGGTTATATTTGTCACCAGCTTCTATAAAGCCGTCTGTAAAAGCTAAAATTGTCATGTTATCTCCAATTTCTAGTTGATTTATCTCAGGCTTCATAAAGCGATGAACCCCAATAGGGTTAGTCTTATTGTCTAAAGATAATTCTTCCTGGCCTTTAAATATTAATACGGGAACATGTCCATTCCTGGATACAATTAAGCTTCTAGTATCTAAGTCCAATGATATCATCGTTAAGGTAGCTGAAACTTTGCCATTTTTAACGGTAT
>JAWSUQ010000245.1:0-5038 GCA_033549265.1 Bacillota bacterium | reverse complement strand
CTAGCATATTATATATTAACTCATATATAATACTATCTAAATTACAGGAGGTTTTTTATTTTGACAAATTCATTAGACTTAGTAAAAGATATCGTCCAAATAATAGACGATAAAAAGGCACAAGAAATTTCTGTATTAGACTTAGATAAGGTTTCGCTCGTAGCAGACTATTTTGTTATCTGCACAGGCAACTCTTCCACTCAGACAAAGGCCATTAGCGACTATATTCTTAAAGAGCTGGAGCAAAAACCCTTGCGAATAGAAGGCTATAAAGGAGCCAATTGGATTTTGCTGGACTTTGGTTCGGTAGTGGTGCATATATTCCTGGAAGAAACAAGAGAGTTCTATGATTTGGAGCGCCTTTGGGGCGATGCCAGAACTGTTGAAAAAAGCACTATCGGTATCTAGTAATGGCAATGATTGTACTTGACAGAAGGATTGGTCATAGATATAATTAATTTTGTGAAAAAAATAAATAAAAGTTCAAACTAAGTTTTAAATGCTATGAATAGGAATAGTAGCCTATAACTATGTGTTTAAGAGAGCTGTTGGTTGGTGAAAAACAGCCCATAGTATTGGCAAACTCGCCTAAGAGCAGTATGGGTGAAGGTATATTGAGTACTGGTAATCTATATCGGTTAGTCACCGTTAATAAACTATGAGCGGATAAAGTAATGGGGCTGTGGCGCAGAGGGAGCGCGCTTCCTTGGCATGGAAGAGGCCGCGGGTTCGATTCCCGCCAGCTCCACCAATAAACTTTATCAAGTTGGGTGGTACCGCGAGGTCGTATTGAACTCTCGTCCCTGTCTGGGATGAGAGTTTTTTTATAGAATTGCAAGGTTAGACTATTCTTTATAGGAGGGTATGGTAATAATGAATGAAACGTATAACTTTACAGAGCTAGAGAACAGGTGGCAAGAAAAGTGGGCCAAAGATAGACTTTACGAAGTTGCAGAGAATAAGGACAAGCCCAAGTACTATACGTTAGAAATGTTCCCTTATCCGTCCGGCAATTTACATATGGGACATGTGCGAAATTATTCTATTGGTGATGTGGTTGCCAGGTTCAAAACTATGCAGGGATATAATGTATTGCACCCTATGGGTTGGGATGCCTTTGGTCTTCCGGCGGAGAATGCTGCTATTAAGCATAACGTTCCCCCGGCTGAATGGACAACCGATAATATTGCCAATATGCGTACACAGCTGCAGCAAATGGGAATCAGCTATGACTGGGAACGAGAGGTAGCTAGCTGCTATCCAGACTACTATAAATGGACCCAATGGCTGTTTTTGCAGCTATATAACAACAATTTAGCTTATAAGAAGAAGGCGGGAGTTAACTGGTGCCCCTCCTGCGCTACTGTACTTGCAAATGAGCAGGTGGTAGACGGTCAATGTGAACGATGTGAGTCTCAGGTAGATAAAAAAGACTTAGAGCAATGGTTTTTTAAGATTACCCAATATGCAGACAGACTGTTAAACGATCTAATAAAGTTGCCAGGGTGGCCTGAAAAAGTAAAGACGATGCAGGAAAACTGGATAGGACGTAGTGAAGGAGCTATTATTAAATTTAAAGTAGTAGGTACTGATGATGAGGTGCCAGTGTACACTACCAGACATGATACTATCTTTGGAGTATCCTACATGGTATTAGCGCCAGAGCATCCACTGGTGACAAAGCTAACGGAAGGGACGACCTATGAAGCAGCAGCTAAGGCTTTTGTCACAAAGGTACGCTCTTTAAACCAGATTGACCGGGCTTCTGGGGATTTAGAAAAAGAAGGTATCTTTATTGGGGCAAAGGTAATAAACCCCTTGAATCAACAGGAGGTACCAGTGTGGATCGCAAATTATGTATTAATGGACTATGGAACTGGTGCAGTGATGGGTGTTCCTGGTCATGACCAGCGGGATTTTGACTTTGCTGTAAAATATCAACAGCCAATCACTGAAGTAATCAGACCGGCTGGAGAAGCAGAAAAGCCTTTAACGGAGGCGTATTCCGGTGATGGCCTCTTAGTTAATTCCGGACAGTTTAATGGATTAACGGTGGCTCAAGCTAAGGAAGCAATTGCTGATTATCTAGAAAGCCATGGTTATGGTAAGAGAGAGGTTAACTTTAGGTTAAGAGATTGGCTTATTTCCAGACAGCGCTACTGGGGTGCCCCCATTCCTATTATTTATTGCGAGGAATGTGGTGCAGTGCCTGTGCCCGACAAGGATTTGCCAGTGCTATTACCTACAGATGTTAAGTTTAAGCCTACAGGAGAGTCGCCTTTAAATGATCGGCCAGATTTTTATAATGCTGATTGTCCAACATGCGGAAAATTAGGGAGAAGAGAAACAGACACTATGGATACATTTGTTTGTTCATCCTGGTATTTCCTAAGGTTCTGCTCCCCCAAATCAGATGAGGCGGCCTTTGAGAAGGAAGATGTTGACTACTGGATGAATGTTGACCAGTATATCGGTGGGGTTGAGCATGCTATCCTTCACCTAATGTATGCCAGGTTCTTTGTAAAGGTGCTCTATGATCTTCAGCTAGTAAAGGTTGAGGAGCCTTTTGAAAACCTGCTAACTCAGGGTATGGTGTTAAAAGATGGCACAAAAATGTCTAAATCAAAGGGTAATGTAGTAAGTCCTGAAGAGATTATCAGCAAATACGGCGCTGATACTGCTCGCCTTTTCATTCTCTTTGCAGCTCCGCCTGAGAGGGATTTAGAATGGAGTGATCAGGGAGTTGAAGGCTGCTATCGCTTTTTAAATAGAGTTTGGCGGATAGTACACCATTTTGTAAAAGATATTAGGGGGAATGAAGGTGTTGTTCAATTAGACCAGCTCAGTCCTAAGGATAAGGAGCTATATAGATTAACACACCATACTATAAAACGTGTAACTGATGATATAGCCACTAGATTTAACTTTAATACGGCCATTAGTGCCATTATGGAGCTTGTTAATGGCATCTATCATTATAAGGATAAGGTTGAGCCAGAGGCGTATAATTTAGCTGTAGTAAAAGAAGCAATTTCTGCTACTATCATCCTCTTAGCTCCATTTGCTCCCCATGTAACTGAAGAGCTTTGGGAAGGGATTGGTAATAGCTATAGCGTGCACCAGGTTGCATGGCCCAAGTATCTCCAAGAGGCCCTAGTGCAGGATGAGGCGACAATTGTGGTTCAGATTAATGGTAAGATAAAGGAAAAGCTAACTGTGGCTGCGGGGCTAAGTAAGGAAGCTCTTGAAAAAGAAGTATTGGCGTTAGCAAAGGTGCAGGAGCTTTTAACTGGAAAAGAAGTGAGAAAGATAATTTCAGTGCCTGATAAGCTGGTAAATATTGTGATTGGATAATATATTGTACCAATAGAAAAGCCTAAAAATTGCAAGGGTTAACTTAGTAAGAGCTACTCACTAAATTATGGTGAATAAAACTAGGTTAATCCTTGTAAAAATTTGTATAGTGAATTTAAATATTTAGTATTGCTTAACTAGTAGATTTATGCTAATATATTTTTACAGCAAAATTTTATAATATTTAGTAAATAAACTTATAATCAAGATGTATCTCGTATAAGTCCACTAATATGGTGTGGGCGTTTCTATCAGGGGACCTTAAATTGCCCTAGGCTATGAGACGGAAAAAGTTTTTATTTTTTTTCTTACATAGCTAGGGCTCATATTTAGGCCTATAATTTTCATAATGATAACTCAATATGAAAAATTCTGAAAATTTAGTGGAGGTGATATTACACATCAAGAATTAGTTTAACTGCTTCAGACTAGTTCAAAACAACAAAATTAGGAGGTATTTAGATGAGCAAAGTTCATTACCCATGGTTTAAAAGAGAAGATATCGACGCATTTTTTGCCTTGTTCCAAAACAACTTAGCTAACTTCGTACTAATTGCTATTACTTTATTAGGAATGGGTTTCCCGGCTGATATTGTTTTTGGAAAAATTATTACTGGTGCTGCTGTTGCTGTATTAGCAGGTAACCTGTATTATGCGCACATGGCTAAGAAATTAGCTGAAAAGGAAAATCGAACAGATGTAACCGCTCTTTCCTATGGTATTAGTACTCCTGTAATGTTTGTGTTTTTATTTGGTGTGTTAAAGCCAGCTTTAGACTTAACAGGCGATCCTGTAATGGCATGGAAAATAGGGGTTGCTGCTGCTTTCATTGGTGGTATTATTGAAGCACTAGGAAGTTTAGTAGGTAGATTTGTAAGAGACCATCTGCCGAGAGCATCTATGTTAGGTGCACTAGCAGGGGTGGCATTTGCCTTAATTGGTGGAGAATTATTCTTTAAGACCTTTGCTGAGCCAGCTATTGGTATGATCGTTTTAGCAATTATTCTTGTCGGCTTGTTTGCTAAGGTTGCAATGCCCTTTAAGATTCCTACCTCATTATTTGCAATTGTAGTGGGTACTGTCCTAGCTTACGGATTAGGCAAAGCTAATCCAGGAGCTATTTCAGAGGGATTAGCTCACGTTGGGTTCTATCCAATTTTACCGACTGCCGCAGCTTTTGAAGGAATTGGAATGCTGTTAGGACCAATGGTAAGCTTATTAGCGATTTTATTACCAATTTCTATGTATAACTTTATTGAAACTATGAACAACGTAGAGGCTATGGCTAGTGCTGGAGATTCCTACGATGTTCGTGAAGCCCAGTTTGCTGATGGTGCTGGAACAATTATTGGTGCCCTATTTGGTGGTGTATTCCCAACTACTGTCTATATTGCTTCAGTTGGCTCCAAATGGATGAATGCAGGTCGGGGTTACTCCGTATTAAACGCAGTAGTATTTGCAATTACTGCTATGACTGGTGTAATTGCAGCAATGTCCAGCATTATTCCGATGCCAGTAATTGCACCAATTCTCGTGTTCGTGGGTATTTCCATGGTGTCTCAGGCCTTTACTTCATCGCCTGCGCATCATGCGCCAGCTGTTACTATTGCTATGTTCCCATATTTTGCAAACTATATTTTGGCTCGATTTAATGGAGCAGCCCCTGAGGCGGTAGCAAAAATTT
>JAWSUQ010000244.1:0-5051 GCA_033549265.1 Bacillota bacterium | reverse complement strand
AAGAGGTGATGAGTAAAATGAGATTAGAAGATAAGGTAGCGGTTGTTACTGGAGGTTCTAGGGGAATAGGTAAGGCAATCTGCCTGGAATTGGCAAGATCTGGTGCCAAGGTGTTAGTAAACTATGCAGGAAACTATGAGGCTGCTGAGCAGGTAGTAGAAGAAATTAAAGCTATGGGTAGAAAGGCTATTAGCTTTCAGGCTAATGTGACTAACCAAGAAGAAGTACAGCAAATGATAAATGAAGCTATAGAAAAGTTCGGCGGGATACATATTTTAGTGAATAATGCTGGCATAACTAGAGATAATTTATTAATGAGAATGAAGGATGAACAATGGAGTGAAGTAATTGAGACAAATCTGACTGGGGTTTTTAATTGCACCAAGTCAGTGGTAAAACCGATGATGAAGCAGAAGGAGGGAGTAATAATTAACATTACTTCTGTAGTAGGACAGACAGGTAACGCAGGTCAGGTTAACTATGCGGCTGCCAAAGCTGGCGTGGTTGGGCTAACTAAATCTGTGGCTAAAGAACTAGCTACGCGGAATATTAGAGTGAATGCAGTAGCGCCAGGATATATTACAACTGACATGACAGATAAACTTGGAGAGGATTTAAAAGATGAAATCGAAAAAAACATTCCTCTGCAAAGACTAGGAAAGCCTGAGGATGTTGCCTTTTTAGTTAGCTTTTTAGCTTCTAATGAGGCAGATTACATTACAGGTCAAGTTTTCAATGTTGACGGTGGCATGGTAATCTAATCAATACCTAGCTTCTTTTTGAGAGGAGGTGAATATAATGGATGTTTTTGCAAAAGTAAAAAATATTGTGGTGGAGCAATTAGGTGTAGAAGAAAGTGACGTTACAATGGAGACATCATTTCAGGACCTAGAGGCTGACTCATTAGATATTGTTGAACTGGTAATGGCATTAGAAGAAGAATTTGATTTAGAGATTTCTGATGAGGATGCTGAAAAAATCACTACTGTTGGAGCTGCTGTAGAATATATTACTGAGCGAGTTAAGTAGTTTAGAGGGTCCCGTAAATCGGGACTTTCTTTTAAAATATAGTTTCTGCAAGACGGAGGAAATTAAAATGAAACTACCTGAATTAAAAATAGGCAACCTTGTAGCTAAACTGCCAATTATCCAAGGTGGAATGGCGGTGCGTATCTCTACTGCCCCTTTAGCAGCAGCAGTAGCTAACGAAGGGGGAATTGGACTGATTGCTGCTACAGGAATGTCTGTAGAGGAGCTAAAAGAAGAAATCAGAAAGGCAAGAGAGTTGACAGATGGTATTATTGGTATCAACATCATGTTTGCTGTAACCGAATTTGCCAATCTGGTAAAGACAGCAATTAATGAAAAGATTGACTTAATTGTATCAGGAGCAGGTTTTTCTAGAGATATGTTCTTATGGGGTGAAGAATCTGGTATTCCGATTGTACCAATAGTATCCTCTGGGAAGTTTGCTAAGCTGGCTGAAAAGCTAGGGGCGGCGGCCGTAGTTGTAGAGGGAAAAGAAGCTGGTGGCCATCTGGGAACTGATAGACCAATGAGGGAAATAGTGCCTGAAGTTAAGGAAGTAGTAAGTATTCCTGTTATTGCTGCTGGGGGAATTGTTGATGGAGAGGATATAGTTGATGCTTTTAGGTTAGGGGCTGACGGGGTACAGATGGGGACAAGATTTGCTGCAAGTTTTGAATCTGGTGCGTCTAAAGAGTTTAAAGATTTGTATCTAAGCTCTGGACATCAGCAGGTAGTCTTAATTGACAGTCCGGTAGGCCTACCTGGACGAGCCTTAATGAATGAATTCGCAGAAAAACTATTGAGCGGCAATGCTCCAGCTCCCAAAAAATGCCTTTCATGCCTTAAAAAATGCTCTAAAAGGTTTTGTATTTTAGATGCTTTGAATAATGCGCAGCTTGGTAACTTGCTTGAAGGCTTAGTTTTTTCAGGGGAGAAAGTTGAGAAAATAAAAGAAATATTATCTGTTAAGGAGATTGTCCGCAATCTGAAGCAAGAGGTTGAAGCAATTCCTTTGTAGAATGTTATAAATGGGGTGAATTTGTGAAAAGAAGAGTAGTTGTAACAGGAATGGGTATTATTTCACCAGTTGGTATCGGAAAAGAAAATTTTTGGCAGTCCTTAATTAATGGAACCTCTGGAATTGGACCTGTGACCAAGTTTGATACCACTGGCTTTCCTACTCGGATAGCAGGAGAGGTAAAGGATTTTGATCCAAAGGATTATCTTGATCGGAAAGAAGCAAAAAGAATGGACCGTTTCGCCCAGTTTGCCGTTGCTGCTACGAAAATGGCTGTTGCAGATAGTCAGCTGGACCTAGAAAGCACTGATATGACTAGAGCAGGAGTGATTTTGGGTTCAGGAATAGGTGGAATGGAAACTCTTGAAGACCAGTCTAGAGTTTTAATTGAAAAAGGACAAAATAGAGTAAGCCCATTTTTTGTCCCAATGATGATTTGTAACATGGCTTCTGGTTATGTTTCCATTAATTTCGGCTTTAAAGGGCCTAACACTACTATTGTCACTGCTTGTGCTTCTGGTACCAACGCTATTGGAGAGGCATTTAAAACAATCCAAAGAAATGATGCGGATATTATGATTACAGGTGGGACTGAGTCCTCTATCTCTCCGTTAGCATTTGCAGGCTTTTGTGCTATGAAAGCTATGTCTACTAATAATGATGAACCGACTCGGGCCAGCCGCCCCTTCGACTCTAACAGAGATGGATTTGTAATGGGAGAAGGAAGCGGTATCTTAATTTTAGAAGAATTAGAGCACGCAAAAGCTCGAGGAGCTAAAATTTACGCTGAGATAGTAGGCTATGGGGCTACAGCTGATGCGCATCATATAACAGCTCCTGCCCCAGGTGGTGAAGGAGCCGCTCAGGCTATGCTCAATGCCTTAAAAGACGGCAATTTATCAGTAGACCAGGTAGATTATATTAATGCTCATGGAACCTCTACTGATTTAAATGATAAGTACGAAACGATGGCTATCAAGGCAGTATTCGGTGAAAAGGCAAAAGAAATAGCTGTTAGTTCAACTAAATCTATGACTGGACATTTACTGGGGGCCGCAGGAGCGGTAGAGCTTATTGCATGTATATTAGCAATAGAAACAGGTGTGATACCTCCTACTATAAATCATGAGAACCCTGATACTGATTGTGATCTAGATTATGTTCCCAATACAGCAAGAAAAAGGGAAGTTAACGCTGCAATTTCTAATTCCCTAGGATTTGGTGGGCATAATGCTACAGTTGCAGTAAAGAAGTTTATAGACTAGTGTGTGGTGAAGTTAAATGGATATAGCCAGAAAGCAAAAGTTAGTGGATTTTGCAAATAAAATAGATATTAGGTTTCAGGATTTTCAGCTATTAAATACTGCATTAACTCACCCTACCTATGTTTTTGAGCATACCAAGGCCAATCTTGAAAGTAATCAAAGACTAGAATTTTTAGGAGATGCTGTCCTAGGGATGGTTATAGCAGAATTTTTATACAATACTTATCCATATAAGGCAGAAGGTGAGCTGACTAAAATGAGAGCCGCCTTAGTGTGTGAAAGCTCATTAGCGCTATTAGCTAGGAATCTAAATATTGGTCAATATTTACTGCTGGGAAAAGGCGAGGAGCTTAGCGGTGGTAGAGAAAGGCCCTCAATTTTAGCTGATGCTTTTGAAGCAGTGATAGGGGCTTTGTTTTTGCAAATTGAACTTTTGATGCTTAAAAAGTTTATTTATCATATTTTCAGTAATCAAATTTCCAATGTAGAAATGGGTAACTATGGGGATTATAAGACTAGCTTACAGGAGTTAGTTCAACAAAGTTTTGACGATAATGTGTCTTATGTTATTGTCGAAGAAAAGGGCCCAGATCACAATAAAAGCTTTATTGCAGGAGTTGTTTATAAAGGTAGCACTATTGCTATGGGACAAGGAAGAAGTAAAAAGGAGGCAGAGCAAAAAGCTGCCCAAAAGGCATTAGAGGATTGCAGCTGGCTCACAAAATAACCATGAAAAAAC
Source organism: Bacillota bacterium (assembly GCA_033549265.1). GTDB lineage: Bacteria > Bacillota > Desulfitisporia > Desulfitisporales > JAWSUQ01 > JAWSUQ01. The sequence continues at coordinate 1,000 of JAWSUQ010000244.1, read as the reverse complement.
ATTACATCATACCTTTTTTTATTCCTTTTTTAGGTTGCCCCCATAAATGCGCTTTCTGTGATCAAGAAAAGATTACTGGAACAGAGACTAGATATGCTAAGGAAGCTGTGACAGCGCAGATTACTAGCTACTTAAAAACTATTGATGCAAAGTCCAAGGAACAAACCTACATCGAGGTAGGGTATTTTGGTGGAAGCTTTACAGGGCTTCCTTTTACTTTACAAAAGGATTTATTAGTTGAAGCGAAGAGTTTTGTAGAGGAAGGAATAATTGATGGGATCAGAGTGTCTACTAGACCAGATTATATCACTAAGGATATCTTGGATTTCTTGAGGGAAAACTCAGTTTCCACCATTGAAATTGGGGCTCAGTCTTTAGACAGTGAGGTGCTACTTAAAAGCAAACGCGGACATCTATTAGATAATACTATCCAAGCAGCGGAGCTTATAAAAAAAGGCGGCTTTAACCTGGGCCTACAGTTGATGATAGGTTTACCAGGGGATACGATGGAAAAATCTATAATTAGTGCTAAAAGAGCAGCAGCATTGCAGCCCGACTTTGTGAGGATATATCCTACTTTAGTGCTTAAGGGGACTGAATTAGCAAAGCAATATAGCCTAGGTCAATATATCCCTTGGGAGCTTGATGAGATAATAAATGCTGCAAAAAAAATGTATTATATATTCACACAACAGGATATTAAGGTAATTAGAATTGGTTTACAGGATTCTGCTGAACTTAAAAAGGATCATTTAGTGGCAGGACCATATCATCCTGCCACTGGAGAGCTGGTTCAAGCCGCAGTTTACCTAGATATGATAGGTTACTTGGTAAAGCAAAATTTTAAAAAGCTTACAGATGATGTGTATATATACTGCTCTATCTATGAGCAATCTAAGATACGGGGCCAAAAAAATACTAATATTATTGAGTTAAATAAATGGTTTCCCCAGTATCATTTTCATATTAAACCTACCAGTGAAATTCCCAAAAACTCTAT
>JAWSUQ010000243.1:0-5062 GCA_033549265.1 Bacillota bacterium | reverse complement strand
CTAAGGTTTCCTCACTAATATCGGTACAAGTTACTTGAAAGCCGGAAAGGGCTGCCTGCAAGCTAATCTGATGTCCCATGTTTCCTGCTCCCACAACGCAAATTTTCTTGATATCCTCTACTTTCATTTTTGCTCCTCCTTATTCTCTTTAATTTTCATAGCCTATTTGGTTCAGCTAATTTTGCTATTCTGCCTTTGGTTCAGCTTCTTTAACTCTTTGTTTCTCTTCTTCTACCAGCACTCTCCGCAACAGCTTACCAACAGCCGATTTTGGCAACTCCTTTTTGAACTCTATCAGTTTCGGCACCTTGTAAGGGGCTAGCTCCTTCTTGCAGAATTCAGTAACCTCCTCAACAGTAAGCTCCTGTCCTTCCTTTAACACGATGAAGGCTTTCACCGTTTCACCGCGGTAAGGATCAGTTACTCCAGCTACTACCGCTTCCTGAATCTGCGGCATTTCATATAGAACCTCTTCAATATCTCTCGGATAAATATTGTAGCCGCCAGCTATGATCATATCCTTTTTTCTATCGACGATATAGAAAAATCCATCTTCATCCATCTTGGCAATATCACCGGTATAGAGCCAGCCATTGCGCAATGTGTTTCCAGTCTCCTCCGGCTTGTTCCAATATCCTTTCATTATCTGCGGTCCTCTAATAACTAGCTCGCCAGGCTCTCCTACTGCCATTTCCTGCAAGCCAGTTTCTATGTCCATGACTTTGCATTCTGTATCAGGATAAGGTATACCGATACTACCGGTTTTAATCAGGGTGTGAATAGGATTAGTATGAGTTACTGGGGAGGCCTCCGACAATCCGTAGCCCTCTGAGTAAACTGCTTCAGTGCCCGCTAGCCGCTTCTTGAGCTTTTCCGCCAGCTCTAATGGCATTGAAGCTGCTCCTGAATTGAAAAAACCAACTACCGACAAGTCGTACTGCTCACTGTCTGGGTGATTCAAAAGGGCGGTATACATTGTCGGTACCCCTGGGAACACAGAAGGCTGATGTTGCTTGATAGCTTCTAAGATTTCCTTTGGCTCAAACCGTGGGTATAACAGCATGGTACCCCCAGTAATTAAGGCGAAATTCATACAACAGGTCATGCCATATACGTGGAAAAGTGGCAATACTGTCATAATTCGCTCTGTAGTTACTCCATCACACCATTCTAAGGTTTGCATTGCGTTGCTTACCAGATTGAAGTGAGTCAGCATCGCACCCTTCGATACGCCTGTGGTACCTCCCGTATATTGCAGCACCGCTACGTCGTCTTTAGGATCAATATTTACCTGAGGAATTTCTCCAGTAGCTGTAGCCATAATATCTTGCATCCACAGGCTTCCTTCCGGCAGCTCTTCAGGCTTTTGCCCCTGCAGGCTAGTAAGAATTACATTTTCTAAGCCTGTCTGGGGTTTTACAGCCATTACCCTAGGAATTGCTTCAACGAAAGTGATGATTGCTTTTGCCCCGGAGTCATTAGCTTGGTGTCTTATTTCCCGCTCTGTATACAGCGGGTTAGTATTAACAACAATCGCCCCTAATCGGACTATGGCAAAGTATGCTATTACAAATTGCGGGCAATTTGGCAGCATCACAGCTACTCGGTCACCTTTTTTTACCCCTAAGCCGTGAAGCGCACTGGCAAAAGCTCCAATAAGTCCTCCCAGCTGCTTATAGGTACATTGCTGTCCATAATAGTTATAGGCAGTGTTGTCCCCAAAGTTTTTGACTGCCTCCTCAAAAAGCGAATAAAGTGACTTTTCAGGATAATCAATACTGGCGTGAACACTTTTGTCATAAAACTTGAGCCATGGCTTGTTAGCATACATAAACAATCATCTCCTCTCACAATTTAAAAATTTATTTATACTCAAAAACTAATCCCGAGGTTTAATGCCTGCTAATTCCTTAGCGATATCCTTTTTTGCTTCCATGTCATATTGCCCCATAATAGCAATCTTTTCCATAATGGGGGAGCCACCGCCATGGACCCCCGCCACCTGTCTAACTCCAGAACTGGCAGAGCATAGCATATCACTCAGCATGCGGAAGCAACGGTGCTGCTCCTCAGCGCTGATACCATCCTGGCGCATAATGTACTTCTCTAGGAATGGCCTAGTTTCAGGGTTATAAAAATCCTCTTCATAAGGCAGGGTAGCCGGCAGTCCACCTGCTATTTCCGCTAATATTTCAAATTCATGATAGACATTGATACCAGCATGATATCGGGCTACATTAGCAAATACCACCTCTGGGCGATAAGTGCCGGCAGCAGTTTTGGTGGCTTTAACGGCAGAGGCAATCCCTGTGCCATAAACTAATTCAGCCACCGCCACTAGGTCAGCTAGCTTTTCCTTGACGTGGGGCGCCTTGGCAATACCGTTGTATTCAGCAACTAGTGCCGTAGCTCCCATGATGATATCAGTGATGGCAGGCTTGCAGCCGGTGTAGCTATGACGATGATATAGAGCAAACATCATAGCTAGCTGCCCAGCATATTTTGCCTCACCGCACATAAAGACTCGTTCCCAAGGTACAAAAACATTGTCAAAAATAGTAAAGGAGTCGGCAGAACCATATTTAGCCATCGGTGCCTCTAAATGCTTGCGGTCTCTGGTAATAGAAGCCCTGATAATGAGACTTACTCCCTCAGTATCAGCAGGAATGGCAAAGGAAACCGCCCAGTCCTTGTCTTCATCGGTCATAAATCTAGTAGGAACTACGATAATCTCATCAGAATAAGGTGCTATGGTATTATGGGCTTTGGCGCCACTGACCACGATCCCGTCTGCTCGTCTTTCTACTACTCTTAGGTACAGGTCGGGATCCTTTTGCTGATGGGGCCTAAGCTTGCGATCACCCTTCACATCGGTTTGGGCACAATTCCCTACTAGATCATTTTCCTGGTAATACTCTAAATACTTTAGAAACCGTTCATGATAATTGGTGCCTAAATCATCGTCCATATCCTTGGTAACAATGGAAATGCCGTTTAAAGCGTCAATTCCCATACACCGCTGGATACAACCGCCTGTTTTTTGGCAGAGCAAGCGAGTCATATCCTGTTTCTTCAGTAGGTCATCAACGCTTTGATGAATATGGCAATAGCGATTAATTTTTTTCCCAGTCAGGTGGGAAGTGGCCGTCATCAATTCTTCGTATCTAGGATCATGGGCAAAATTAAAGGTTTCGCTGATTACATTGATCCCTCTCATCAAGGTCGGGTCATCTCTAGACACCAGCTTGCCTCCCATGTAGACATTGTCTCTCATTTTCAGCAGCTTTTCTAAATACTGTTCACTATTCCTCATAGTTGCCTCCTTTTTATTCCCTAGAGCCTTTCTATAATAGTTGCCACACCTTGACCGCCACCGCAGCAAGCAGTAATTAGGCCATAGCGACCCTGTTTTCTATGAAGCTCATAAATGGCCTTAATCGTTAAGATAGCCAAAGAGCCGGCAATTGGATGCCCTAAAGCAATAGCTCCACCGTTAGGGTTAAACTTTTCTTCATCCCGCCAGTCAATTTCTAAATCCTTGCAGCAGGCTAGGGCTTGAGCTGCAAAGGCTTCGTTTAATTCAATCACATCCATATCTGCTATAGTTAGTCCTGCCTTAGCTAAGGCCTTTCTCACTGCTGGCACTGGACCAATACCCATAATATTAGGATCTACTCCTGCAGCAGCATGGGCTCTTACCGCCGCCAGCGGCTTAATCCCCAGCTCCTCAGCCTTGTCCTTTGCCATTAGCACCATGGCAGCAGCACCGTCATTAATCCCCGAAGAATTACCGGCCGTTACTGTTCCATCCTTCTTAAATACCGGCCCTAGCTTCGCCAGCTTTTCGATAGTAGTATCAGCCCGAGGATGCTCGTCAGTATCAAATACTATTGGATCACCTTTTCGCTGAGGGATCACCACAGGGATAATTTGCTCTTTAAATCTACCTTCTTGAATGGCTCTGACAGCCTTTTTTTGGCTTAAATAAGCAAGCTCATCCTGATCCTCCCGAGGAATTTTCCACTGTTCTGCCAAATTCTCTGCAGTTATGCCCATGGGAGGATCCCCAATCTCTTTAGGGGCTAGAGGCCTGGGCATAATCCATCTTGAAGGAACCCTTTGATAAGCCTCTTGAGGTCTCTCTAGTAAAAATGGCATCATAGTCATGCTTTCTACACCGCCGGCTACACAAACCTCCGCTGCTCCACCTTGAATATAGGTTGCTGCCAAATTCACTGCGGTAGAGCCGGAGCCACACTGACGATCAATAGCAATCCCTGGAATTGTATCGGGCAAACCGGCCTTAAGCGATGCCATTCGTGCCATACATCCGGCAGCGCCAAGACAATGACCAAAAATCACCTCTTCAATTATTTCTGGATTTGCTAATCCAGATCGCTTCACTGCTTCTTTGACTACCAGCCCGGCAAAATCTTCAGGTAGGACTCCCCGTAAAGCTCCGCCTTGCTTGGCAATGGCGGTGCGGGCTGCACTGACAATTACTGCTTCTTTCATCTTTTAACCTCCCATTTTTTAAATATTGTATCAGTTCGAAATAGTAAGATAATTAAAGGCATAAAATTACTATTTCCTACGTTAGTAGCTCTTTTGCTATTACCATCCTTTGTACCTGATTAGTCCCCTCGTAAATCTGCAAGATTTTGGCGTCCCGCATTAGCTTTTCAACGGGATATTCTCGCATATACCCGTATCCACCAAATATCTGGACTGCATCAGTGGCTACCTTCATGGCGACATCGGCCGCATAGCATTTGGCCATAGCCCCTTCTAAGCTTGCCCTTTCTTTTTTGTCCAACTTGTGGCAGGCTCGCCATACTAGCAATCGTGCCGCATTTACCTGCATGGCCATATCAGCCAGCATAAATTGAATAGCTTGATTTGCTGCGATAGGCTTGCCAAACTGCACTCTTTCCTTTGAGTAACCAATAGCTTCATCTAATGCTCGTTGAGCCAACCCTACCGCTGAGGCTCCGATACCAGGTCGGGTAATATCCAAGGTTGCCATGGCGATCTTAAAGCCGTCACCCTCTTTGCCCAGCAA
>JAWSUQ010000242.1:0-5065 GCA_033549265.1 Bacillota bacterium | reverse complement strand
AAAACCATTTTATCATATCTTATTCTTAGCTCTTCTTCAGAAAGCTGTTGCTCCAGATTTTCCTGGCCAATACTGCTTTCCGGATACGGCTTTTCTGCTCCCCAACGCTTGTAATCCTCAAACGATTGATAGTAAGGTGCAGGAGCAATAATATCAGCAATAGCCATAAATGATGCCACGCTTCCTCCTATAACCATCATTAATGTAGCAAATAAAACTAGATATACATAAACATTTTTGATCACATCTTTACCCCCCTCTGCAGACTCAACTTTTATTCCAGCAACTACTAATACTATGACAACTACTGCAATTAAAAATACCGGCACAACTGAAAAAACTATAATAGCCACCTCATTTCTTAATCCTGCTGCATTAGCTAAAACATCAATTAAACTTTTGATCTTTTTAACCTACTATATATAGACGCAGAAAGTCTATTTTTGTTCCATTGATGTTCAGTGATTGGCTTATATTTTTAAAGTTGTTAAGCGATAGTACTAATGATTCTACCGAAAGGAACCATATATTCATAAGTAAAGCCAGTATACACTCATCGCAAGGGAGTTCACTGGCTTCTTTTAATTGCTATTGTTATTTTATAAGGCAAGATGAATAAGTTAGTCTCATCTATAAACTATTAAGCTTTTGCCATGTTAGTTTAGCCTCTTCAACTTGCACTAATCCTTCAGTTTTTTCTTGGTTACTTATGTATACCTTTAGTTTGTTAAGGGAATTCTCAAAATCATCAATTTGCGAGTTAGCTTGGTTTATCTGGTATCTTGGTTTAGTCTCTTGCCAAAAAGTTTTAATTTCATTAAGTTTATTTTCCGCTTGATCCCAAGAATCAGTATTAATTAAGTTAGTTATTTCAGACAGAAGTGGGAAAATTTCATCCATTATGGGCTTTTTAGAGAAGGAATACCCAAAAAACATCAGATAAAAAGCTAGAAATACTATTAGTAAAGTGAAAAGTGTCTTTCTAACAACCATTATTTCCATCTCTCCCAATCGTCTTTTTTATCTACAAACAATTCTCCTTGGGTATTAAGCTGTGCTAACATTACTTGAGAGATACTGTCTATTCCTAAGTTATTCAATTGTTGATTAAGCCATTCTTCGGAAAGCCTTAGCTCTGCTAACCTGTGTTGAGCAACTTTACCATCTATCACAAGGACTTGAGGCATTCCCTTATAATTAGTACTAATATGCATATCCTTTGGCGTGAGGGGTTGGTATTGAGATTTCTTTATTACACTTATTTTACCATTGGGCTCAAGGACTGCTTCCTCAATTTCTGAAAGATCAAAGATGTCTTTGTTACGTAGCTGTACCATAAGTTCCTCAGTATTATAAAATGTGCGGCCCATTGCTTTTTCCATCAACTTTCCATTCTTAATGACTACTATTGGTTCTCCCTCCAAAATCTTCCTTGCCGGGATACTTCTAAGTGTAAGTAACTCCATCATAATTTTTAATCCCGCCCATACAAGCACACCAGTTGTAGCTGAACTCATCATTATGCCAGGATCTATGGACATAGACCCCGCAATAGTTCCAATTGTAATGCCAACAATATAATCAAAGTAACTAAGCTGGCTAACTTCAGTTTTTCCCATTAATCGTGTCATCAGTAATAATACAAAGAAAGCAAAGGTTGATTTGAATACAATCAATAAAGCTTCTGGCATTTATGTCTCTCCTTTAAATAAAAGTTGGTAATTCTTCCATATTTCCTAGTATTTAATTCAATTAGTAACTTTATTCAAAAGAGGTTTAGAAGCCATGCTTAAAACCAGCAAGCTTCGCTTGAATTTTCTCTAAAATTTCTATGACAGTCAAAAGTTTAGGAACAAATTTATCTACTTGATTTTCCATAGATCGCTTGTCTTCTATATTTTAGTGCAAATACTATGTGATATTTATAATTCCATTGTGTATGTGATAAACTTTCATTATCCCTTAGGGATAACTACCTCCTTTTTAAGTAGTGTGGCTGGCTAAACCTGCACTATTTTACCAAAAGGGGGTAGTTTTTTCTACTCATAGCTAAAGTTTTTTGGAACCACCTGCATAGCAGGGGGTTTTCTCCTTCTGTGGAACATCATGCCCTTGTAGTAGGCAAATTTAAAGGAATATCTACATCATCAACTCTAATTAACCTGGTGATGTTAACAGTATCTTCCCACAGATATTCCATATCTTCAGCTTGGTAGTTCCCAGTTTCAATAATAGTTTTAACCCCTGTCAACTCTTCCCGAATATGTTCTGTCAACGCTTCCTTTGAGAACCAACGTCTGGCAGTGAAAAAATCGGCTATAGGGTTGTCAATAAAATAAAAGTACTCATGCAAGCGAGTGCGCCCATCACCCAAGTCTTCAAAGCTAAAGCAAGTACCTATGTCAATCAGCGGAAACATTGACATGGGCGCCCGCCATTTGTACAGCTTGTTTCTTTCGAACTCAGTTATCTCGCCATTGTTTATTAAATTATTCCCATCTACAATTTCATCAAGCCTAAATACTGATCCCAATACTTCAGGTGTGATAAAAACATACCTGGCTGATACATGGATAACCTTAGAAGCTTCTGTATAAGTCGGGTGCCAAAAGGGATACTGGGCAAACCGGGTAACAAAATTAAACACCCTTTCTAAACTCTCATTTATAACAACAGCAAATTCACCATGTATTATTTCTTTATCTTTTTCCCTTAATTGATCACATTCTTTCGCCCAGACTCCTGCTACTTCCTTCCATACTTCTCGTGAATCACTTTCTTCAGAAAGTAAATGCTTCTCAGTAAGTTCTCCTAACAACAGCCATTCGGGAAATGTTTTTGCAAAATGACTTTTTAGCTCATCCGGTTTAGCACGCTTACCTAGCTCTTTAACTACAATGGGACGCACTTCTTCAGCAAATCTAAATTCGGGGACAAGAATAAAGGCCAAAGCTTCTCCTGTTGTAAGTGCTTTAGCCTGTAACAACAGCTCACTAGGAAAAACGAAGCCAAATTTGGCCCCATTAGCGAAAATTTCAAGATAAGTTTTAGTAAGACTTCTTTTAGTTATACTAGAGCTATAAAATTCATCTAAGATATCAGAAAACTTTATGTAAAAACCAGTTTCATCTACATCTTGCATTTTCCAACCTAATTTCGTTAAATGGGAAAAAGCTCTTTTCTTTTCCTTTTCAACAATAGCTAACCAATATAAGAGAAATCGATCTCGTTGCTCATCTGTCAATTCTCCAAACATCCCCACATCAATAACCACAATTTTTCCATCTTCTTTAAAGAAAATATTTCCTGGATGAAGGTCTGCATGAAAGAAAGCGTCAGTAACAAACATTTTCATTTCCATTTCAACTAACCTCTTGTTTAGTTTCTCCCTGCTTTCTAAAGAAAGGTTAGCTCTTACTTCATCAACATGCAAGCCTGATACTCTTTCCATAGTCAGTATTCTGTCTGTTGTATGCTCCCAGTAGACCTCTGGAAACAGAACATCATCCCAATCCTTAAAATTATCTCTAAATCGATCAAGAGTTTTTCCTTCAAGGGTAAAATTCAATTCTTTCTTAGTGTATTTTTCAAACTCCCTGAAGGCTGCTGAAAGGTTGAGATTACGAGTAAGCCTGGGGTAAAGCTTACCTGCAAGCCAGATTAACCACGACAGAACTAAAAGATCTTTTTCTATTACTTCCTTTATACCCGACCGCTGAATTTTCACAGCCACTTCTGTACCATCATGTAATAAAGCAAAGTGGACTTGCGATAAAGAAGCAGAAGCAACTGGTTCCTTATCAAATGATTGAAAAGAATCAGTTAGTTCCTTTCCAAATTCCTCCTTGATTGTTTTCTCAATATCAGCAAAAGAAAATGGTGGCACCTGGTTATGTAGTACTTTTAATTCATTAATATACTCTTTAGGCACGAAGTCCGGTCTAGTACTTAAAATTTGCCCCAGCTTAACAAAAACTGGTCCCAGTTCTATCAGTATTTCAACTAAATTTTTAGGTATATTACTTTTTAAACGCTTTTCATCACTTAGGCTTTTAAACATATGCAAGTTCCGAGCTTCTTTAATTAATAAAACAACTATTTTTATAAATCTTACCAAGGTCTTCATTTTACAACATTCCAATTTAACTTTTTATAAAAATATCTTTGCAAATCAAGTTCAACTCCTTCTTGTTACCTGCGCTCCATGGCAAATAGCATGTTATGCAAGGGCCCCTCCATACTTGTTCCTGCAATAAAAACATTGTCATTAAAGTTTTTAATTGGTAGAAACTATTTATTTCTCCCCTTTAAAAAGACAATATCCTAGCTTTCCATCAATAATTGCTTTGTAAAATAACTCTCTATTCTCAAAACCTTTCTTAATTCCTTTAAGCCCATATATTGAGTATATTTTTTTGAGTGTTGTTATTTGCTCTGCATATGTAAAAACCTTCGAATAATCCTTTACATCCCTGTCTTTCCTTACTTTCCAAAACATTTCTGGTTTTGACCACTCTTCAAGCTCACTTACAATATTCCTTACTCCAGCCTTTGTTAACATAGCTTTCCATTGAGAATACTCAAGTGGTGTTGTTCCATATCTTTCAGCTATATCTTCTTTTTCATCATCCGTTAAACCTTTTAACCATGTAGACTCATGGATAACAATACTTCCACCGGGTTTTGCAACCCTAACCATTTCATCTATAACTTTTTGGGAATCATTTGGTATACCAACTGCACATTCGTTAATTAGAACATCAAATGAATTATCATCAAAAGGAAGATCTTGTGAGTCTCCCCTGACAAATGAAATTCTTTCTGTTGCACTTGAGTCTTTAGCGTTATTTATAGCTGTAGCTATCATCTCCTCTGATAGATCTAAACCAACTACTGAAACACCAAATTTTTCAGCATAGTAAATTGCTTGAGTTCCACGACCACAAGATACATCAAGAACTTTCATCCCTTCTTTTAAGCCAGCAATTTCTGCTGTGCGCTTAGTTAGTGCAAAACCACCCGGATGTAATGTTTCTATGCCACTCATTTCAACTATGTCTTCAAT
>JAWSUQ010000241.1:0-5074 GCA_033549265.1 Bacillota bacterium | reverse complement strand
CTTATCAAGAATTTTTGCTTTATTTAAGCCTTTACCATCATCCCTGATGACCACTAATACGTCACTGCCGGCATTTTTTGCCTCAATGGTGATAGTGCCTATCTGTGTTTTCCCATTTTTCTTGCGGTCGGCGGCAGACTCAATTCCATGATCTATTGCATTTCGCACTAGATGCATTAATGGATCTGAAATATGCTCGATAATATTCTTGTCAACTTCGGTTTCTTCACCTAAAATATCAAGTTGGACTTCTTTATCTAATCGCTTGCACATATCCCGTACAATCCGATGCATTTTATGAAAGGTAGTTGATAGGGGCACCATCCGAATTGACATTACCATATCCTGTAATTCACTTGTTATTTTATGTAGCTGTCGGGCCGCCTTATGAAAGCTCTCAAGCTGAAGCCCCTTTATTTCCGGATTTTGGGTTACCATAGCCTCAGCAATAACCATTTCACCCACCAAATCCATTAGCTTGTCCAGTTTCGAGACATTAACGCTAATAATACTTTGGGCTGTGGAAGCCACTGTTTCAGCAACTTCATGATCTCCTTTGTCCTTAAGGCTTGGTACCTTCACAGGACTAGCCTCCGTTACAATTTCTCTTTGCTTTACTTCAGGCTTACGTTCTCTATATTCATTTAATTGGGTAAGCTCTAAGTCCTTTAGGAAGATGGTCTGCATAAAAAACTGATGCATCTCATCATAGGATTTATCTGTCTTTAAATAAATTGTAAATCCTTGTTCCCTAATCATGTGAACACTTTCATCATTTTCAATAATATCCTCTGGAAAAAAATAAAAGTCCTCTGTAATGTGCTGTAAATTATGAGTTATGGTATAGGCCCGAATGTTTTCCATTTCGCAACCTTCATCAAAAAAAACGGTTGCTTTAAACATATTTTCCCCATCTACAGCAGGAACCTTAATTTTGCTAATATAATACTGCTGATTATGTCTTGTATCCTCATTTTTGGTCTCCTGGTCAAAGCCACTCCCATTCTTTTGTTTTAGTAAGGCCAGAAAATCTTTTATTTTTTCGATGAGGAGCGAATCGTCTCCATAAGCCACATCTTTATTTTTTATTTTTTGTATTTCAAGCTTGATAAAATCAACACCCTCTAAAACTAAATCACAAAGAGTAGAGCAGTCAACAATAGCCGCCCTCTCCTCCCGCAAGAAGAAAAATAAGTCTTCAAGATGGTGGGCCACATTAGAAATATTATTATAAAGCATCATGGCCGATGAACCCTTGATAGTATGCATGATGCGAAAAATTTCATTGATAGCCCCTTCTGAAAAGCAGCTATCTTTTTCTGTCGATAAAATAGCCTGTTCTAGCTGTTCTATTAACTGTGAGCTCTCAAAGATAAACATTTCCAGCATGGGTTCATGGTTATAGAGATCTGACAAATTGCTTCGCCTCCTTTGGCGTTATACCACTTTAACAAGGTGAGTGATTACTTGCTTACGTTGTATTTAAACTTATTATATCTGGAAAATCTTTCATTGTCAATTAGCTGGAAAATAAAAAAAACCTTTGCTTGTACTTTTAACATACAAGTAAAGGTTTTTGAATGTTAACAATTATTAACCGACAGATAAAACCTGCAAGCTACTATTTTTAGCTAAATCTTCATATTTTGATTTAACCATTATTATGGGCTTAGCCATCTGATGAGGCGGCACAAAAACTACTTCCCCAACTTCTCCACTATTTAATTGTACCTTTGCACCTACATATAAGGGTGCTATATTTTTAATAAACACATTCATCACCGTTGTATCAAAAATTCCTACCCCAACAGTTTGAAACATTTCAAAGGCTTCAAAAGGAGAAGTTCTTTTCTTATAAACCCTATCAGAGGTCATGGCATCAAAAACATCGGCCACCGCTATAATTTTTGCGTATAAACCTACAGATTCTGAAGATGCTTTGAAAGGGTAGCCTGAACAGTCAATTCTTTCGTGATGCAGTAGAACTGCTCGCTTAACTTCAAGATCAATGTCATCATATTTCTCCACTAGACCATATCCTAACACCGTATGCTGCTTTATGACATCGTATTCTTCTCGAGTTAATATCCCATTTTTGTTTAATATTTCATTTGGAATTGCAGCCTTGCCAATATCATGAAGCAAGCCCGCCTGAATTACTTGGTTAATCTCAGCCGCAGAAAGGCCTAGCCATTTGGCCATCAACATTCCATAGAAAGCCGTATTGATACAATGGGTATAGGTATATTCATCAGCAGACTTAATATTATGTAGGAAGTTAACAAAACTTGCCGCTTTATCTATTTTATTATTTATAACCCGAGCTATTTGCTGCACTTCTTCTACATTTAAAGTTTTGCCCTCAGCCAGTTGCAGAATAATAGCTTTAATAGAGGCAATATTTTCCCGATAATCTTTGTTAAAAGCCCTATGCTCCCGGTCAAGAATACACACCTCAGATATGCCAATCTTGATAAGCTTGTTAATTATATAGGGATTCATGACAGTATTTTCTAATATTAATTTGACTCCACTACTATTAACAACATCTTTAGCAATTATGTCACCAGCCTTGCACTCTATGATAGAAATCCACTTCTTGCTCATATCATACATCTCCTATTATTCTAATTAACAAAGCTAGTATAGTGACTTGCATCAGCAAAGTCTATTCTTCTATTAACCCTATTTTTTTCATCACTTCAATAAATCTATTGATGTCAATTGGCTTAGCTGCATATGCCTCACAGCCCATCTCAAATGCTGCTTGGACAAAGTCTGTTTCTGCCAAGGCGGTTGTCATTATTATTTTTGCTTTATTTTCTACTGCTACTCCTTTTTGAGCCTCTAAATCTCTGATAGCCTTAAGCACCTTTACTCCATCTACCTTCGGCATCATGATATCTAAGCAGATTAGCTTATAAGGTTCTCCATCATTGAAAGAAATGAGAAAGGCATCAATAGCTTCCAAACCATCTACTACTATATCACATTCACCATATTTGCTGAGAAACTTTTGTAAAAATCTACGACTGACTGCATCGTCTTCAGCTATTAATATTTTAATCACTGCCACCCCCTTAGCAATTATAACCATGTCCAATAGAAAAAGCAAAAATATAAAGTATATATCAATAGCATTATTTTATATTTATAAAAGCTTATTTATGGTTTGTACCACGTGCTCCTCTTTAAATGGCTTGACAATAAAGGATTTGGCTCCATTCATAATCGCTTCCTTAACCATGGCTTCTTGTCCCATTGCGGAAACCATAATAACCTTTGCTTTAGGGTCGTACTGTGTAATAGCCTTAACTGCCTCTATTCCAGTTAATTCCGGCATAGTTATGTCCATAGTTACAATATCAGGATGACACTCTTTGTATTTCGTGACACCGACAGCGCCATTTTCAGCTTCACCGACTACTTCAAAACCATTCTTCTCCAGCATCATCTTGATTGTCATCCTCATAAATGCTGCGTCATCAACTATAAGAACTTTTGGCATTTGCTATCACACTCCAATCCAGTTTTGGAAACCTTAATTAATTCAGCTTACTTTAAAAGCATCTAATAGCATATTAACTGCAACTAAGGTCTTTTCACGCAAGGAAAAGTTATACCCATTCATGCGCCACTTTAAACAGATACCATTACAGGTAGAAGAGATAATATCAGCAAGATCTTCACTATTTTCCTCTTTGCTAATAACGTTTGCTTCTTGGGCAGATTCGATCATCTGCTTCATATGATCTGCCCGGCTTCTATAAATTTGCTTTACCTTATCCTCCAACTCTGGATCATATCGCAGCACATCATAGGCCTGGGTAATAGCTGTGATGGCTGGATAGTTTTCATAATAAGATGCGTATGAGTCTATATAAAATGTAATAGCTTCTCTAGGCCCAAGCTTTCTTAATTGGGCAGAGTAGAAAATGTCGCTGTCATATTGAGTGAAGTGGTCAAGAGTAGCTATAATTAGTTCATTCTTATTTCGATAATGTTTAAAAATAGTACCCTCCGAGACCCCCTGCCTTCTGGCTATTTCTTTAGTAGTTAACCCATTTATACCCAATTCATTTATTATATCAATTGTTGTCAAGATCAATCTATCTTTTCTATGTAAGGTATTAAATGCCATATTACCCTCCACCCTCAACTTTAAGTAAGTAATCACTTACTTTTATGAACTTAGTATATTTCTAAAACTTTCCTTTGTCAATAATCTTTAGCAATTATTATTATTATTTAAAGCCCCCGTAACAACTCGTTCCTAAATCCGTTTTTTTGGTGAATAGCTTGATCAATTTGTCGAACTAGCTTTTGTTGATCAGCTGGTAAGGTCCCCTTTAATACTAAGTAATTTGATGCATGGTTGCTGCGAAAAACACAGTTGGTTACTGACAGGTTTTCTAAGAACAGTTTAGTTTCCTGGGCCACTTCTAAAGGGTTAAGCAGTTCAATTTCCCTATTGTGAATTTGCTCATATATCTCAGTTCCTTTAGCTACCATTAAAGTAAGTAGCCCTAGATAATCAGGATTCATTTCGGAGACAATCTTTGCTGACTCTAAAGCATGCTCCTGCCACAAAGCCTTCCCGCCAAGGCCAGAAATCATAGTGACAGATGATTGTATCCCTGCTTCCCTTAGCCTTTTACATGCTACTACCATATCAGCTGTAGAGATTTTCTTTTTAACCACCTCTAAAATCCTTTCGCTGCCTGACTCTAAGCCTAGGTATGCTATGCCAAGTCCTAACTGCTGCAGCTCCTGAAGCTCTGCCATTGATTTATTAAGGATATTAGCGGCCGTAGCGTAAACAGCTACCCGCTTGCATTCTGGAAAGTGCTTTTTGATATACTGTAACACTGTTACTAAGTAATCATTAGGTAAGACTAAGGCGTCACCGTCCGCTAGAAAGATTTTTTCTACTCTTTTGTAGGATTGTCTGGCTAAGGCGAAATCCTCCAGTACCTCCTCTAACGGTCTTATTGAAAACTTTTTGTCCTTGTACATACTGCAAAAAGTGCATTTATTGTGGGAACATCCTATGGTAATTTGAGCAATTAAACAA
>JAWSUQ010000240.1:0-5080 GCA_033549265.1 Bacillota bacterium | reverse complement strand
CGAGTGGCAGTTGGACCAGACCTTCCCGATAGAGTTATTGCACTTGACACAGTAGGTGTAAATGTAGTGGCGATGATTGCCCTCTTTTCCCTGAAAACGGCTACAGAGCTTTATGTTGATGCCATGCTGGTAATAGCCATATTGGCATTTGTGGGGACGGTAGCTATTTCAAAATTCTTAGTAAAGGGTGAAATCATTGATCGAGATAATTACTAGTGCATTAGTGTTGATTGGAGCATTTTTTACACTGGCTGGGTCTATTGGAGTGGTCAGGCTGCCTGATATATATAACCGACTGCATGCTGCCTCTAAAAGCTCCACCTTAGGGGTATCTAGTATTGTACTTGGTTCACTGCTATACTTTGGCGCTTACACTGGAGTTTACAGCGGCAAACAGATTTTGACTATTGTCTTTATCTTTATCACAGCTCCCGTTGGTGCTCAAATGATCTCCCGGGCAGCCTATAAGGTGGGAGTAAAGCTGTGGGACAAGAGCGTCTGTGACCGCATGGAAGGTTGTCAGAAGATAAACCCTAAAGGGGAAAGAGATTTTTAGTAATAAAATATTTGCCATTGACAATTGGATATGCTATAATCTAGATTGCTGATTAATTAGAGGTGCTAATATTAGCACCTCTTTTACAATCAAAATAAAACAAATACCTATACAACTAGCTACCAACTGAAAAAATAAGGCTTCTGCTGCTTGAGCAAGCCTAAATTTACTTATTTAGCTATTGAGGAAAGAGGTGAACACCATGAAAAAAGATATTCATCCAAACTATGCAGATGCAGTTATTTCCTGTGTTTGTGGAGAGCAAATCAAAACCCGTTCCACTAAAGGTGATATTAAAGTTGAAATTTGCTCCAAATGTCATCCATTCTTCACAGGTACTGGCAAGAGCATTATTCAAGCTGGTGGTAGAGTGGAGAAATTCAAGCAAAAATACGGAATGTAAGATTGCAATGGGCAGAGCAGAAAGCTCTGTCCTTTTTCGTAGAGAAGCTTTTTTTTTGCAGCGTTTCTTAATTAGTACGACCCTAAATAATCTAAGGGAATTTTAAACTTAACAAATACTTTTAGCGAAGGCTTGGCTAGTGTTTCTTAGCGAAGGTTAGTGAAGAAATTCTACTGTTTGAGCGAAGCGAGTTTAGAATTTCTCTAACCAAGCTTAGTAACACTAAAGCCGTAGACCTTGTTTTGTTAAGTTTAAAATTTTCCCTATTTGCCAAGAAGCCCTGTATCCTTTATAATAATTCCGAGGGGAGAGATAGTTATGGCTAAATTTCAATATGGCGGTCAGGCGGTCATTGAAGGCGTGATGATGCGCGGACAAAAAGAAATGGCAATTGCTGTACAAAAGAACCCAGAGGAAATAGTGATAGAAAGACAACCGTTAGAGCCTATTTCGAAGAAGTACCCGGTTTTAGGCTGGCCTATTATTAGAGGAACGGTGGCATTAATAGAATCAATGGTTATTGGGATGAAGGCCCTGACCTTTTCCGCCAACACAGTAGGAGTTGAGGAAGAGGAGGAGTTAACTACCTGGGAGATGGTGTTGACAATTGCAGCTGCCTTTGGACTAGCCATTCTGTTATTTGTAGTGACTCCAGTAGTAGTGGCTAACTTCACTAGAGACCTACTGGGGGACTTTGGTCGCAGTGCTACAGAAGGAATTTTAAGAGTAGGGCTATTTATCGGCTATGTGATGCTGATTGGCAGGATGAAGGACATTAGTCGGGTTTTTCAATATCATGGGGCGGAGCACAAGGTGATTCATGCCTACGAAGCAGGGGATGAACTAACTGTGGAAAATGCCCAAAAATATTCCTGCCTTCATCCAAGATGTGGTACCAGCTTTATTTTGATAGTATTATTTTTAACGATAGTGGTGTTTACCTTTGTAGGACAGACAGGGCCTTTAATGCGAATAGCCATAAAAATTTCCTTGATGCCTATAATTGCAGGCTTTGCTTATGAGCTAATTAAGATCTCGGGCAAGCATGCCCACCAAGGTTGGGTAAAAATCCTCATAGCTCCTGGTTTATGGATGCAAAAGCTCACCACTAAAGAGCCTGATGAGGGCCAAATTAAAGTGGCCATCGAAGCCCTTAATGCGGTACTGGAGCAGGAGAAGCAGAAGGACATTGGTAACGAGGTGGAAAGAACATGTATGACAAGCTAAAACAGCTAGAAGAAAAATATGAGCACCTGAGTGCTCTTATCAGTGACCCCAGCGTCATTGCGGATCAGTCTCAGTGGCAAAAGCATATGAAGGCTCAGGCTAACATTGCTGAAATCGTTGAGGTTTACCGAGAGTATAAAAAGACTGTTCAAGCAGTGGACGAGGCAAAAGCTCTTTTGAAGGATAAGCTAGAGGAAGACTTTAAAGAAATGGTGGAACTGGAGCTAGAGGAAGGTCAAGCAAAAAAGAAAGAGTTAGAAGAGCAGCTGCGAATACTGCTGTTGCCTAAGGACCCTAATGACGAGAAAGATGTTATTATGGAAATTAGAGCAGGAGCCGGTGGCGATGAGGCAGGGTTGTTTGCTGCCGATCTATATCGTATGTATAGTCGTTATGCAGAAAAGGTAGGTTGGAAAACAGAGCTCCTAGAATCCCATCCCTCTGATGTAGGTGGATTTAAGGAGGTTATCTTTGTAATTGCCGGAAATGGCGTATACAGCAAGCTGAAGTTTGAAAGCGGCGTTCATCGGGTGCAGCGGATTCCTTCTACCGAATCGGGCGGCCGTATTCACACCTCTACCGCTACGGTGGCGGTTCTACCAGAGGCTGAAGAGGTAGATGTACAGATTAACGCCAATGATTTGCGAATTGATGTGTTCTGCTCCAGTGGCCCAGGAGGACAGTCAGTAAATACAACTCAGTCAGCAGTGCGGATCACCCATATTCCAACTGGTATAGTTGTTTCCTGTCAGGATGAAAAATCCCAGCACAAAAACAAGGATAAAGCGCTGCGGGTACTGCGAGCAAGATTATTAGACAAGGCCCAGGAGGAAGCTGAGGGAGAATTGGCCCAAGCGCGGAAAAGCCAGGTTGGTACTGGCGACCGAAGCGAGCGTATTCGCACCTATAACTATCCTCAAGGTCGGGTAACGGATCATCGCATCGGCCTTACTCTGCATAAGCTGGACTTTATTATGGAGGGTGACATTGATGAGATCATCAATAACCTCATTACTACAGACCAGGCAGAGAAGCTTAAAGCACAAAATGAAAATTAAAGAAAATTAATTAAAGTTTTAAAATTATATAATTGTTGGAAGGTAGCTTGTTTATGATAAAAATAACGCAAGACTCTAAGCCCACTGTAGCTCAACTACTTCAGTGGGCTCTTTCCTATAACAAAATAGACAGGTTAGATGCTGAAGTGCTATTAGTCTATGTCCTGGGCTTTACCCGGACGAAGCTCTATGCAGAGCATCGGCAGCTGGTGGCAGCAGCGCAGGCAACCCAGTTTAAGCAACTGGTGGAAAAAAGGTCTACTGGTTATCCACTGCAATACATTACAGGGCGGCAGGAGTTTATGTCCCTTGATTTCCATGTCCGAGAAGGGGTGTTGATTCCCCGGGCCGATACGGAAGTGCTGGTGGAGCAGGCCCTTCAGCTTTTAAAAGAGGATACAGTTAAAGCTGATACCAATGACCTAGAAGCAAAGGAAACAGGTGCCGCTGCACCAGGGCTGTTAGTGGCCGATGTCTGCACCGGTAGCGGCGCTATCGGCTTGAGCGTGGCCCATTATTACCCTAAGGCCAAAGTGGTGCTAACAGATATTAGCCCTATGGCCATAGAGGTGGCTAGCATCAACCGAGAGGCGCTTGGGCTAAAGGATAGGGTAGATATCCTGCAGGGGGATCTGTTAGAGCCTTTAGAGGGATTACAGCTGAGTATGCTACTCTCTAATCCACCCTATATTTCAGAGCAGGGCTGGGCTATTACAGAAGAGTCAGTCAAGGGCTATGAGCCTCGGCTGGCCCTTTGGGGCGGTGCAGATGGTCTCGATTTTTATCGGGTAATTGCCGTAGAGGCGATTGAGGTGCTAAAGCCAGGAGGCTACCTGCTGCTGGAGATCGGCTTTGACCAAGGTGCAGATGTGCGGGGCCTCTTACATCAACAGCAGGGCTATCGAAATATCAGGGTAGTGCAGGATTATGGGCAACGAGACCGGGTTGTTATAGCCCAAAAAAGAGAATAGGTATAATTCACCCTTCTCCCAAATATTAATACCTCAAGAACTATTGTCTTCCTGTAAGCTTGCTGTTGGGAGCAGGACAAGAATGCGCAATAGTCCTGGTTGGGAGGGGTAGTAAATGCTAGACTGGCTACATCTAATTAGTGGCGAGCTAAAGGAAAATCTGTTGATTCAATTGGCAATAATTATTCTAGCAGTGAAGGCAGCGGGCCTTCTTAGTCGTAAGCTTAAGCAACCGGCGGTTTTTGGCAAGCTGCTAGTGGGGATACTAATAGGGCCGTCGGTGCTAAATCTGTTGACCTCAACTCAAATTATCAACGCCATGGCGGAAATCGGTGTAATTTTACTAATGTTTTTAGCAGGATTAGAGACGAACCTGCAAAAATTCAAAGAAACCGGCACCGCCTCCATGCTTAGTGCCATTGGTGGCGTGCTGATGCCCCTGGCAGGTGGCATATGGCTAGGGACGATTTTTGATCTATCCCTAAAGGTTTCAGTTTTTATTGCCGTAACCTTAACAGCTACCAGTGTCAGCATCTCTGTTCAAACCTTACGGGAAATGGGCAGGCTCCAGTCAAAAGAAGGGACTACTATTCTAGGAGCAGCAGTATTAGATGATATTTTGGGGATAATAATGCTGTCGGTGCTGTTAGGGGTTATGGCTGGAGCCGATAGCGATGACTTGATGCTCCTGATTGCCAAGATAATTATATTTTTGGTGGGAACCTGGTTTATTGGCTCCGGTCTTACCCCGAAGGTTTACCGATTTGTCACAAACCTGGGGGTCCGAGAAGGTCTTGTACCTCTTGGAATTGCTTTTTGCCTAATTCTAGCTTATCTGTCGGAGCTAGGGGGATTAGCTAATATC
>JAWSUQ010000239.1:0-5092 GCA_033549265.1 Bacillota bacterium | reverse complement strand
CTATGATTTGGACAAGAACTTTGCTGGTTTTATTGGCACGGTCTTTGACATAACAGATAGAAAGATTGCTGAAGAAGGTCTAGAGCGCTATCGAGTTCTTTCAGAAAAAGCTCGGGATATAATAATGTTTGTGGGGAGCGACGGTAGCATATTAGATGCTAATGAAGCTGCTGTAAAAGCATATGGCTATACCTATAAAGAACTAACTGGTCTTACTATTTTTGAACTACGCAAGGATGATAACATAAAAAATCAAATGAGTGTGGCCGATTTGGAAGGTGTTTTCTTTGAAGCTATTCATTTTCGTAAGGATGGTACTTCCTTTCCGGTGGAAGTGAGTTCTCAGGGAACAAAGCTTGGAGGTGAAAGAGTTCTATTAAGCATTATCCGAGACATTTCTGACCGTAAAAGAGCCGAAAGAGCATTGCGGGAAAGTGAAGAAAAGTTTAGAAACCTTTTTAATATAGCAACTGATGCAATTTACCTTCATGAGCTGATAGATGACGAGGAAAATATTTCAAGGTTTATAGAAGTTAATGATGGGGCCTGCAAAATGCTAGGCTATACAAAGGAGGAAATCATAGGGTTATCACCCAAAGATATAAATAGTGAGGATTTTAAAACCACCAAAAAAGAAATATTACTTAAAACTATAGAGGAAAAGGATTACTCTTACTATGCTGTACATTTATCAAAAATGGGTATGGAAATACCAGTTGAGGTAAAGTCTCACTATTTTGAGGAAGGCGGTAAACGGTTAATTTTCTCCATTGCTCGGGATGTGTCAAAACGAAAGGCGGCAGAAAGGGCTCTTAAAGAAAGTGAACAAAAGTTCAGAGAAATATTTCATAATGTTACAGATTCTATTTTGGTGCAGGAATTAATGGACAATGGGCTGCCCGGCAAATATATTGAAGTTAACGATGCTGCCTGCAGGACCTGGGGATATACCAGAGAGGAATTCTTAAATAGGAGCATTGATAGTATTAACAGCTATAAAAAGTTTCCAAATGTAGAATTAATGCTAAAGGAGTTTCATAATACAGGTAGTGTTAGCTTTGAGACTTCCACCTATAATCGAGATGGAAACCTTAAGCATGTGGAGATTAATGCTCATAAAATCTTGATGAATGAAAAGCCTGTTCTCCTTTCAATACTTCATGATGTTACTGATAAGAAGCAGGCAGAAATCGCTCTAAAGAAGGCTAAAAATAAGGCAGAAGCAGCTAGTAGATCCAAGAGTGAATTTTTAGCCAATATGAGCCATGAAATCAGAACACCTTTAAATGGCATTGTAGGAATGATTGACCTCACTTTGCTAACTGAGCTCGACTATGAGCAGCATGAAAACCTAACAATTGCCAAAAGCTGTGCCAACTCTTTATTAAAGATAATTAACGATATTTTAGATTTTTCTAAGATGGAGGCTGGCAAGCTGGCGATAGACAACTTACCATTTGACTTGAAAGGGCTGGTGGAGGAGATTGTCAAAACTCACGCTGTAGGAGCAGAGGAAAAGGGATTAGAATTTAACTACACCTTTTCCTCCAATATCCCTCAGGTTGTGATGGCAGATCCTAATCGGCTCCAGCAGATACTTAATAACTTGTTGAATAATGCCATCAAGTTTACAGAAAAAGGTGAGGTTACCCTTATTGTAAAGAAGGGTATGGTTGCTGATGACTATGTAGAGCTTAAGTTTGCTGTGGCAGATACGGGGATTGGAATTTCTAATGAGCATATCCAGTTGCTTTTTAAATCCTTTAGCCAAGTGGATAGCTCCATTACTCGCCGATTTGGTGGTACTGGATTGGGTCTTGTGATTTCTAAGCAACTGGTGGAGATGATGGGTGGTAGCATGTGGGTTGAAAGTGAGGAAGACAGGGGCAGCACTTTTTGCTTTACCATTAAAGTGAAGGTGGGCGGAAAGCTACCTGAAGTTCCTAAGCAGGCTGTCAAAAGCAATCCACATGCTAAAGGATTAGGTATTCTTTTGGCAGACGACGATAGCGTTAATCAAATGGTGTTGGCTCGGATGCTTAAAGAAAGAGGTCATAATGTTGATATAGTCAGCAACGGTATAGAAGTACTAGCCAAGTATCAACAGAAAAAATATGATGCCATTCTAATGGACATTCAAATGCCGGAAATGGATGGTATTGAAGCTACTAAACAGATTAGAGAGAAAGAAGCTTTGACTAATGAACATAGTGTGATTATAGCTCTGACTGCCCATGCCTTACATGGGGATAAGGAACGATTTCTGGCATTAGGAATGGATAGATATATCTCAAAGCCAGTAAAAATGGAGGAGCTTTTTGAGACATTAGATAATATTAACAGTATCGGAAATAGTGCTGGAAATATCAAAATATCTGATACTGGTAAGATTATTTATAAAGCTTACCAGAAAAGTGACGTGAAAATAGAGGAAAGGAAAGTAATAGATAATATTATGAACCTTATTCTTGAGCTGGAGGAAGCATTAACTGGAGATTGTATAGCTAAAATTGAAGAAATTGCTCATTCGATTAAGGGCTTAGCTAATACTCTGGAAGCGGATGAGTTGAAGACCGCCGCTTTTAGAATAGAGCTGGCGGCAAGACGTGGAAACCTAAAGGAAACGATAGCCTATGCCAAAAAAATCAGGTATGAGTTTGAAGTTTTTAATAAATAAAAAAATTAAAGGAGAAGTGTTTATGAGAATACTTATTGCTGAGGATGATATGGTCAGCAGAAAGTTTTTAACAAAATTTTTATCACAATATGGGGAAGTAGATATTGTAGTTGATGGCTTAGAGGCTTTAGATGCATATTTATTATCCTTAAAGGACATCAAACCGTATGACCTGATTTGCTTGGACATAATGATGCCAAAGGTTGATGGAGTAAAGGTATTAAAAGCCATTAGAGATCATGAGGTGCACAAAAAGGTAGCACTAGAGGATAGAGTGAAGGTGATTATGACAACAGCCTTAGCGGAGGCAGACTATGTCAAGAATGCCTTTGATATTGGCTGTGAGGCTTATGCAGCCAAGCCAATTGATACTGAGAAGCTGACAGAGGTAATCAAAAAGCTAGGGCTGATAGGATAGTTTTTAACATATCTAAGGGCATTCTGCAAATCTACGACTTAAATAGCAAATAGAGGCAAATATGTTAATCGATTAAGATAAATAAGATTGATAATCCTTCTATCTTATTATAAAATAATCTTGATTACCAATAACATTTTGAGGATGATGCAAAGTGAACACTGCATTAGGGATTGATACAGGAGGAACTTTCACTGACGCTGTAATTATCAATTTAGAAAACAATATGATTCTGGCGAAAGCAAAAGCTTTAACAACTCGTCACAACTTGGCAATTGGGATTACTGAGGCTGTCGATAAGCTAATGGCTACAGAGCTTTCTCAGGTTAGTTTAGTTGCCTTATCTACTACGCTAGCGACAAATGCCATTGTAGAGGGTAAAGGCTGTGAAGTAGGACTTATTTTAATCGGCTCCATGCCGGATAAAAAAATACCTACTAGTAATGTGATAGTTGTTGCAGGAGGCCATAATATAGAAGGGGTAGCAAAAGCGGAGCTGGATATTGAGGAAGTAAAAAAAGCAATTATGAATTTAAAACCAAAGGTTAATGCTTTTGCTGTCTCAGGTTATTTAAGTGTCAGAAATCCTGCCCATGAGCTGGCTGTGAAGGAGTTAATAAAGGAGCTAACTGATTATCCAGTTGTTTGTGCCCATCAGCTTACTACCACATTAGGGTTCCACGAAAGAACTGTTACAGCTACTTTAAATGCCAGGCTTTTGCCCATTATTGCAGACTTAGTTGCAGCCATGGAAGATACTATGAAAAGCAAAGGGATAGCAGCACCGTTAATGATAGTTAAAGGAGATGGTACTTTAATTAGCCAGTCGGTAGCTAAGGATAGGCCAATCGAAACACTACTATCTGGCCCAGCTGCCAGTTTAATAGGGGCTCGGGAGCTGAATGAACATAGCAGCTGTGTTGTAGCGGATATGGGTGGAACTACTACAGATATAGCAATAATAAATGATAACAAGCTTAGCATAAATAAAGAAGGTGCTCTAGTGGGGGGTTGGTTGACTAGAGTTCAAGCAGCGGATATAGCTACGGTAGGTGTAGGTGGAGATAGCTATATAACTATTAATGAACAAGGGGAAATAATGGTAGGCCCTCAAAAAGTCTATCCGATAGCCTGGCTAGCAGAAGCTAACCCAAATATAGTAGAAGAGCTTCAGGAAATAAGGCTAAACAGGTTTAATCCTTTGTTTGCTCAGGCTACTGATGTGTATGTATTTGTTAAAGAACCAAGCATTAAGCTGCATTCTGAGGTAGAGCAGCAGGTGATAGCTTTGTTAAAAGAAGCCCCGCATACTCTTTATAAGTTAAGCAAAATACTAAACAAAGACGCCAATCTATTTTCTCTGGATAAATTAATAGAGATGGGCGTTTTAATGAAAGCATCAGTAACACCAACAGATATTCTGCACAGCAAAGGTGAGCTGGCTCTGTGGAACGGTGAAGCTGCAGCAATAGCAGTAGCTATCCAAGCAAAAAGAGCTGGGCTACCAGTGGATGATTTTTGTGATAAAGTACATGATATCATTGCCAACAAAATCGCTCTTATTATTTTCGAAAAGCTAATCAATGAAAAGCATAGAAGACAAGGAAAACAGCTTTTGAAGATGCAATACTGCAATAGTTGCAAGTTACTCATAGAAGATTTATTAAATTATGATGAAGCAGGAGAATTAATCAATTTAGCTACCTATTCCCAGTTGCCCTTAGTAGCAATTGGAGCTCCAGTTAAAGCCTATTTCCCTTTAGTGGCAAAAAAGCTGGGAGCAAAGCTTGAAATACCAAAGCATGCTGAGGTAGCAAATGCCATAGGTGCTGCAGCAGGAAATGTAGTGGAAAAGGTAGAAATACTAGTACAGCAAAGCTCGGCAGGGGGATATGCTGTCCATACTCCTTGGAGCAGAAAATGGTTCAGCTTCCTTGGAGAAGCTACCAGCTATTGCATTGAGAAAGGAAAAGAATATGTAGTTCAAAAAGCAGAAG
>JAWSUQ010000238.1:0-5123 GCA_033549265.1 Bacillota bacterium | reverse complement strand
AGGTCATTTCAGTGATGATATTGTCAAAGGATATGCCTCTTTCCTTTAATGCTTTCTCAAAGGTAATGCGGGTCCCTGACTCTTTTTCCCGGAAGATAATGGGTGTTTTTGTCAGTTGCTCTAAGGAAATACTTGACATACTACTCCAAGGGCTTTGATTAGGAGCAATAATCGTCAAAGGATATTGGTGGATCTTGCGCTTAACCAGCTTATCTGTAGGAAAATCTCCCTCAATTAAACCTAAATCATAAACCCCTTCTAACACACCGCGAAAAATTTCATGGGAGTTTTTGATATCTAACCGAAGGCTAACCTTCGGGTTTTTTTGTTTGAAGGCCCAGAGACTGCAAGGAATAATATAATTTCCAATAGTGGTACTGGCCCCAATAACCAGGTTATGCTCCTCTACACCCATTAGCTTATCAAGGCTATTTTCTAAACAGCCAAATAGAGCTAGCATTTGCTGTGCATATTCAAAGACAAGCTTGCCGGGATCAGTCAAAGTAACCCCCTGGGGAGAGCGGTTGAATAAGGTCACATTATAGTAATTCTCTATGGCATGGATTTGTTGACTAACAGCTGGCTGCGAAAGATGAAGCTTTCTAGCAGCCTTAGAGATACTTTTAGCGTTGACCACTGTACAAAACACTTCTAACTGATATATGTTCACCTACATCACCTACCCCTTTATCAAAGCTTTACATTTTCTTTTATTAAAATAGTATCTCATTTTTTTTATTAAGTCCATATATAAGATTTATCAATATGGTATAAGGAGATGCTATAGCCATTTTGAAAGGATATTACCCCTATGACAACGAAGAATATTGCCTGTGAAAGTAACTACGAGCTTAAAGAATTTATTCTATGCTTCTTCTCCTCATTAATTATTAAAAGTCTTGAGACAGAGTGCACTTCCCATAGTCCAAAGGCTAATGACAAGTTTGTTTAAGCATTGTGCTTTTATATTCTGTTTCAACACATTTAAAAAAAATTAATTAAGGGGGTTTTTAGAAAATGAAAGAGTTTAAGTTTGAAAGCTTTGAAAAAAGTTTGCCAAGAAGAAAGTTTTTACTTTCCACAGGGATGTTTGCAGCGGGTGCAGTTTTATCTGCCTGTACATTAACTGAGGAACCAATTCGCCTAGCAGATGCAGATAGTGCTGCTGAAGTTCCTGCTTGGCCCTGGAACTATAAAAAGCTTGATCCAGAGGTAGCTAGAAAAAAAGGATATGATGGTTATTTTTCAAATGGTGGCTGTATGGGAGGCGCTATAGTAGGAACTCTTGGCTACCTTCAGGAAGAAGCAGGAGCACCTTTTACTTCAATTCCCATTGAAATGTTTAAGTATGGTGCTGGTGGAGCTGTAGGCTGGGGTACTTTGTGCGGTGCTTTAAACGGAGCAGGGGCATTTTTGAATCTTCTCTCAAAAGACTATAGCAAGATTTATAATGAACTTATTGGCTGGTATTGTGGTTTCCCTTTCCCATCTGATAAGCATGAATCCTATTGCAAGTTTCCTGGTCAGATTACAACAGTTTCTAACTCACCGCTTTGCCATAACTCCGTCACCATATGGTGTACAGAGGCTGGTGTGAGATTTGATTCACAGGAAAAATATGACCGCTGTGCAAAGTTAACAGGTGATGTAGCAGCTAAAGCTATAGAACTATTAAATGCAGAAATAGAAGGAAAATTTATAGCAGCTTATAAGCCAACTGAAGAACATGCGGCTTGTATGAGCTGTCATACTGGCCCTAAAAGCCCAATCGGAAACGTGCAAGGCAAAATGGATTGCTTAGATTGCCACGATGATCATACAAAATAAGCAATAAACAATAAGCAATAAACAATAGCAATAAACAAATTTAAATTACTAAATCATCTAGAAATAATACAGCATTACTATAAGGGAAGCTAACTCCTTGGGAGTGGGCTTCTTTTATTTTAGCATTCTAACTAAAAACCTCAAAGTTGCCAAGCCCTGGGTTTCTGGTATAATAATATTAGGTATGTTCTATTAAATTAGAGATTATGGGGTGGCGCGATGAATACATTGAAAACGTTCTTCTTAATGACATTCTTAACAGTATTGGTAGTGTTGGTGGGAGGAGCCATAGGCGGTGAACAAGGGTTATACTTTGCCTTCATATTTGCTGTGGTAATGAATGTTGGCAGCTATTGGTTCAGTGATAAGATAGCTCTAAGCATGATGAGAGCTCGGCCCCTACAAGAGAAAGATGCTCCTAACTTATTTGCCATGACTGCCAGGCTTGCAGAAAATGCTAATCTTCCTATGCCACGGCTATATTTAATTGATTCTAATCAGCCTAATGCCTTTGCCACCGGACGAAACCCAGCTAACGGAGTAGTTGCTGTGACTTCAGGGCTAGTGCGAATGATGAATCAAGAGGAGCTAGAAGGGGTTATTGCTCACGAGCTGGCCCATATCAAAAATAGAGATATCTTAATTAGTACTATTGCTGCTGTACTAGCAGGAGCTCTGACCATGATTGCTAGAATGGGAATGTATCGAAATATGTTTGGAGGTAGGGGTAGAAATCAAGGAGGAGCACAGGCTATTATCCAAATTTTAGCTATTGTCCTAGCGCCAATAGCAGCATTAGTTATTCGCTCTGCCATTTCACGAAGCAGGGAATACGAAGCAGACAAAATAGGGGCGGAAATCTCAGGAAATCCAGGTGGGCTAGCTAATGCGCTGCTTAAGCTAGAACAAGGGGTCAGCAGGATACCAATGGAAGTAAATGAGGCTACCTCCCATATGTTTATTATTAACCCTATATCAGGGCGTCAACTTATGAGTTTCTTTAGCACACATCCCCCTATTAGAGATAGAGTGGCAAAACTGAAAAATATGAGATAACCTATAGAGATCAAATTAAATATGAATATGAATACAAAATACTTTTAACCGTCTCTATTGCTTTCTATATCAGCATTGCTTATAATGAATATTAGGCTATTAGGGATTAAGTAATTATAAAATTGATCAAGGGGCTGGCTTATGGCTAACTCAAAAGGGCAAATAGAAGATGAAATCACGAAGGCCATAGTACAATGGGAAAAAGACTATTTAGGGCGAGGTCCTACAGAATCAAAGACAGACATCCTTCGCAATATGGTGATCATAACTCTTAGAGGAGTGCTGTCAAAATCTGAGGAGCACTTAGCTCGTGACAAGGAAGGGATGGTTCTGGTCAAAAAGTTGCGTCAGCAATTAGTTGAACAGGGACGTTCTGAACTTAACGAAATTATTAAGGCTCACACTGGGGCTAACGTGATTAGTTTGCATACCGATATAAGCACTAAAACAGGAGAACGTATTTTTGTGTTTGTTCTGGATACTAACCTGGAAAAATAATATATAAAATTTGGAAGACGGAAAAAGGGTATATAATTTATATCAGTTTAAAGTAATCCAACACCAATTCTTAAAGACATTGGTGTTGGATTTTTTTGTACCTATATATAAGACAGGAGGAGCAACTAAATGGAAAATATCTTAGAGCTAGCATTAAAAAATTTGTCATCTCCAGTAGTTCTTTTTTTTGCATTAGGTCTTGCAATAACCTTAGTCAAGGCAAAAGTGGAATTTCCGGTAGCCATCAGTGATTTTTTATCCATCTATTTATTAGTAGCTATCGGTTTTAAGGGAGGAGTAGCTATTGCCCAGGCTGGAATTAACTCCATGCTGGTTACTGTAGTTGGAGCGATTTTTTTAGGCTTAATTATTCCTATATACTCTTTTTATATTCTTTGGCGCATTGGCAAAATGAAATCAGACGATGCAGCAGCAATTGCGGGGCATTATGGATCTGTTAGTGTAGTTACATTTATGGCTGCAACAGCATTTTTAAGTAATATAAAGATAGGCTATGAAGGGTTCTTAAACGGCTTACCTGCCTTAATGGAGATACCGGCTATTATTGTTGCGTTGATCCTAGCAGCTTTAGCAAAGGGGAATATAAAAGAAAATAAAGCTACACAGGAACTGGCGCTTTTAGAGTCAAGTAAAAAAGTGATTATGAGTAAAAGTGTGATATTACTAATTGGCGCTATGGGAGTTGGTTATCTAACTGGACCAGAGGGAGCAGTTTCTGTAGAGTTTTTTTACAAGGATATCTTTATGGGAATGCTTAGCCTTTTTATGTTAGAAATGGGAATGCTGGCAGCATTAAGGCTTGGAGATTTGAAGAAAGCAGGAATATTTATAGTGCTATTTAGCATTTTTATTCCTCTAATAAATGGCTTTTTAGGAGTAGTAACCGGGAGCCTTATTGGTCTAAGTCTAGGAGGGATTACCTTATTAGGCGTGTTGGCAGCTAGTAGCTCTTATATAGTTGCTCCGGCAGCTATGCGAGTTTCCCTGCCCAAGGCAAGCCCAGCCTTATACTTAGGAACATCACTTGGTATAACTCTACCTTTTAATCTTATAATAGGTATTCCAATTTATTATTACTTGGCCCAGTATATAATTAAATTTAATTAGCTCGCTTAACAAAGTATCTCAGAATAACTAAAGATTTAAAGCGAAAGGTTAGCAGAACTCCAATGGAAGTAAATGAAGTCGCATCCCATATGTTTATTGGAAGGCATAGCAACAAATAATATTTCCGTTTCATATGATGAAAACATAAGAGTGTATACAGTATATAAAGAAAGAAGCTATTGTCAAGAAATAAACACTGTGATATTATAAAAAAACAAGAAGAAAAAATGAAACTGATTTCAAGATTGCGATGAAGTGATCTAGAAAAAGTAGGCAAGGACGTCTACATTTACAGGGTAATTCCTGTAAGTGTGGACGTTTTTTTATTTGAAAATAATTAATAAACTTTGATACAAAACAGTATGTAACAAGTTGGGGGAGGAATGTAAAAATGAGCATGATAAAACATAATTTTGCTAAATAAGCGACGGGGCTTATGAAGTTTTGGCAAGGGTGTCAAAAGGTCATTGTCTACAAGAAACTGTAGCAGACTCTCTGGCATCCTTATTTTTATAAGCTATTAATTAAAATTAAAAAAACAATTAATAAAGGGGAGATTGAAAATGGAATTATCTATTAGTATTGATACAGTGTGGGTTTTATTAGCGGCTTAC
>JAWSUQ010000237.1:0-5146 GCA_033549265.1 Bacillota bacterium | reverse complement strand
GGTGTAACTTCTATTTCTGAAACAATTTCTAGAAGAGAGCTTGATGATGCTAAAAGCTACGCCACTCAGATGGGCGCTAATCACCAGACAATCTATACCTGTGAGCTTAAAGATAATAATTTTAGTTCTAACCCAAATAACCGTTGTTATTATTGTAAAAAGGAACTATTCACAAAGCTCATTAGCATAGCAAAAGAAAAAGGCTATACATACGTAGTAGACGGTGCTAACTTCGATGATCTTGGTGATTATCGTCCTGGACTTACTGCTGGAAGGGAATTAGGAGTTCGTAGCCCACTTCAAGAGGCTAAACTGACTAAAGCAGATATTCGCTTATTGTCTAAAGAATTAGAGTTGCCTACATGGGAAAAGCCTGCTAAGGCTTGTCTTTCATCTCGTTTTCCCTATGGAACTGAAATAACTGTAGAGAAAATTAAGCAAGTAGAGCAAGGAGAAGAGCTTTTAGAAGATTTAGGTTTTACACAGTTTAGGCTACGCCACCATGGAGATTTAGCACGAGTTGAGATTCCATTGGCAGAGTTTTACAAGGTAATGTCAGAAGAAATTAGAGCTAAGATTGTGGCCGGACTAAAAAATCTTGGTTTTACTTACATTGCTTTAGATTTAGATGGGTTTAGAAGCGGCAGCATGAACGAGTCCATTATTAATTCTGATAAAAAAGTGCACCATGGATAAAACCTTATATTTTCATTGCTTTTCCGGCATTAGCGGTGATATGTGCTTAGGATCTCTAGTTGATTTGGGAGTAGATCCGGATTTCCTTGTTTTAGAGCTGAAAAAGCTTCCGTTATCGGGCTACCAGCTTGACTTTACAAGCGTAGTGAGAAGAGGTATAGGCGCTATAAAGGTTGACGTTAACCAAGTTGAAAAACAAACCTTTAGGCACTTGCCAGAAATAGAGGCTTTAATCAACAACTCAGACTTGTCTTCTTTTGTTAAAAAATTAAGTATAGCTACTTTTCAAAAGCTTGCCTTAGCTGAGGCCAGCGTTCATCAGACTACTATCGATAAAGTTCACTTTCATGAGGTAGGTGCCTTAGATGCGATTATAGATATAGTAGGCACAGTCATTTGTATTGAATACCTTAATCCCAAGAGAATTATTTCTTCTAGTTTACCATTAGGTGGAGGATTTGCAAAATGTGAGCATGGGGTAATACCCATCCCTGCACCAGCTACTTTGGAGCTGCTAAAAGGTGTACCAGTTAATGATAGCATTGCTGAAGGAGAGGTTGTTACTCCTACTGGAGCAGCTATCATCACTACTTTAACAGACACTTTTACTACTATTCCAAGTGGGATAGTAACTAATACCGGCTACGGTGCAGGCACCAAGGATTTTTCTCATCCGAATGTATTGCGCACTATTTTAATTGAAGAGGAACATTGCATTAAAGAATCTTCAGACTCCACAACTACAAGTACTTTATATTTACAAGATGAAATTGTAGTAATGAAGGCTAGCATTGATGATATGACTGGTGAGTCACTTGGCTATTTATTAGAACTTCTATTGGATGCAGGCGCTCTTGATTGTTATTATACTCCAATATATATGAAGAAGAATCGCCCTGCTTACCAGTTAACTGTTTTATTATTAAAAAACGATGAGTCTTGCATATCTGATATAATATTCGCCAATTCCAGCACTTTAGGCTTTAGAATTGACTGTC
Organism: Bacillota bacterium; assembly: GCA_033549265.1. Lineage (GTDB taxonomy): Bacteria > Bacillota > Desulfitisporia > Desulfitisporales > JAWSUQ01 > JAWSUQ01. Next base: position 3,452 of record JAWSUQ010000237.1, on the reverse strand, counting down.
AAAAGAGGTTTAAACTTCAACGTTCTTTTGATGAGGTGATTCTTCCTTATGGAAGGGTCAATATTAAACTTGGTCATGTTAATAATAATATAGTCCAGGTTTCGCCTGAGTATGAAGATTGTGCCAAGCTTGCCAAAGCTACCGGCCACTCCCTAAGAAAAATTTTTCAAGATGCTCTGTCTGCTTATTGGAATAATTCTAAATAAAAATAGCAAGTTGGCTGCTATTTTATCCTTTCAGCCAACTTGCTATTCCTTTTTAAAACCTTATTATTTCTAATAGCAATATTTACTGCTTTTGCAGTTCCTAATAACACTACTTTTTCCCGAGCTCTAGTAATACCAGTATACAGAAGATTTCTAGCTAGCATGACATAATGTTGTGTACTAATAGGCATTATCACAACTGGATACTCTGATCCTTGTGATTTATGGACTGTAATGGCATAAGCTAAATTCAGCTCTTCTAACTCCTCTTTCTTGTAGTTTATAAGCCTGTCATCAAACATAACCTCTAACATGGGATTATCACCACTACCATTTTCAATCTGATATATGATCCCTACATCTCCATTAAATACCCCTTTATCATAATTATTAATTATTTGCATAACCTTATCACCTACGCGATAAGTATGATTTTTAGTCTCTATTTTTTCTTTTAGTGGATGATGTGGATTAAGAGCCGCCTGCAGGCACTTATTCAAATTTTCTACCCCTGTTTCAGTCTTTTTCATTGGGCTTAATACTTGTATATCTTCAATAGACTTTCCCTTAGCGATTAATCTCTCAACTGCCTGGACTATTTTTTCCGATACTTTTGCATTATCCTCTTCTTTAATGAAATAAAAGTCATCTCTTCCAGGCTGTATAATTAATCCTTCACCCTTATTACACCTATGAGCGTTTACTACGATTTGACTTTCGTGAGCTTGTCTAAAAATCTCAGTTAACATGATCATCGGAACATTTGCTCTTATCAATTCACTTAAGACGCTTCCAGGCCCTACACTTGGTAATTGATCTGTGTCACCGATAAATACCAGAGTTGTTTCTTCCCCAACACTGGTTATTAACTGATAAAACAAATGCATATCTACCATACTAAATTCATCTACTACTAGTAAATCAGCTTCAACATTGTCCCCATCATCAAACTCGCTATAATTATCGCTTCTGCCTAACTTCAGCAATCTGTGAATCGTAACTGCCTTTTCTCCCGTGACTTCTTTCATTCTCCGAGCAGCTCTGCCAGTGGGAGCTGCTAGTAGTATTTTTTTATCAGATCTATTTTTTTTCCATATATCTATTATAGCTTTTACAGTTTGGGTTTTACCTGTTCCAGGTCCTCCTGTAATTATGCAAATTCTGTTAACACAGGCCATAAGAATAGCTTCAACTTGCTTATTAGCCAAATTTATCTGTTGCTTCTGTTGATATTCTTTCAACTTTTCTTTTAACAGATCAATATCAAACTTATTCAAGTAACCGAATAGTTTTTGGCATACTGCCCTGCCTGATTCCCTTTCCCAAAAATGAAAGATATTCCAATAGATATATATATCATCTTCTATAATTATTTTTCCTTCTATCTCTAATAAACTTAATGATGCTCCTAACTGTTCTTCTTCAATGGGATTTTCATCATTTTCCAAAATATTTATTGCTTTTGTTACTAGATAATCTTTTTCTAAATATAAATGTCCATTTTGACTGGCTTCTTCTAATAATACATATTCTATTCCTGCTTTGATTCGGTGTATTGAATTAAATGGTATGTTCATACTTCGGGCAATATTATCTGCTTTTATAAACCCTATTTGTGGAACTGTAGTTAAGATATAAGGATTTTCTGCTAATTTAGGAAGTGTACTACCTCCAAATTGCTGATAAATTTTAATAATAGTTTTTACTGTTAATCCCAATGGCAACAATTCTAGCATTACCTGTTGAAATTCCAAAGCTTCTTTTAAACAATTTGCAATTTCCTTAGCCTTATCAACTGTTATCCCTTTTATGGTGGCCAATTTTTCTGGTTCGTTTTGAGCAACTTGAAGGCTATTTTCTCCAAAAGCTTCTATTATTTTCTTTGCAGTTTTTGGCCCTATCCCTTTCACAACATCGGATGCTAAGTATTCTTCTATTGCTTCGATAGAGGTAGGAATTTTTTTCTTAAAACCTTCTACCTTTAATTGTTTTCCATATTTTTGATGAGAAGTCCATTTGCCCCAGATACTTATCTCATCTCCTGGTGATATTTGATATAACTCCCCTAAAACAGTGATATAGTCCTCAGTAGTTTCTAAGTGAAGAATATAGAAATCTTCCTTTTGAAAAATTATTTTTTTTACAACACCCGTTACTATAAGATCTTCCATTTCTATCCCCCAATCAAAGCAAAATCTTAAAATATGTAAGAGTTAATACTTACTTAGCTCCATGATACTATTAATAGAATTTCTTATTTAATAAATATCATAGCAAGAATTATCACTACTAATAATCCAGGAAGCATATTTCCTACTTTAATTTTTGTTAATCCTAAAATATTTAAACCTATCGAGATAATAAGTACCCCACCTAAAGCTGTCATTTCAACAATAATATTTTCTTTAAGAATTATCTCTAGCCAAGATGCAAATACACTAATTAACCCTTGATAAATCAATACAGGCCCTGCAGAAAAAATAACACCTATACCTAAACTAGCACCTAAAACAACTGATGTAATACCATCTAAAGTAGATTTAATCCCAAGTAACTTGTATGTACCTAATAATCCATTTTCTAATGATCCCATTATCGCCATTGGCCCAATTCCAAATAATAAAGTAGCAGTTACAAAACCTTTTGCAACATCGCCGGTGCCACTAAATTTTTTTTGAACAGCCTTTTCTATTTTTCCTCCTAATACTTCTAAATAATATTCTATTTTCATATATTCTCCAATAATAATTCCAACAACTAAACTTATTAATATCACAAGTATATTACTTGTCCCCAATGCCATTTCAATTCCAAGTAAAATAACTATTAACCCAATACCATTAAGCACAGTTTTTTGCATAGAGTCAGGTAGCTTATTTCCAATTATTTTACCTAAAATTCCACCTAATATAATTGTTGCTGCATTTATAATCGTTCCAGTCATTATTTCTTTCCTCCAACTTATACTATTATAATTTTTAAATGTTTCACGTGAAACAATTTGTGAAACATTGACATTTTTTATGAAATTTTGTAATTAATAAATCATTAGCAGGTAGCATTTTATCCTATTTTATAGTAATAAACACCTATAATTTATATTAGTATTTAATATTATATATTTAAAGTATAAAAAAGGTGAAAATAATAAGATTCTTTTCAATAAGGCACTATAGATGATAGCGTTAATATATAATATATATTATTAATAATTGTTTCACGTGAAACAATTAAGCGCACTTGCAA
>JAWSUQ010000236.1:0-5160 GCA_033549265.1 Bacillota bacterium | reverse complement strand
CATTATATTTTGAATCGGCTAAGCCTGTAACTGATACAACTGCAGTAATTGAAGTAGTGGGTAATGGCTTTCAAAATGCTACTGATCTAAGTGCCCAAATATATAAAATTGGTAGCACCTGGCAGTTCCTAGGTGATTTTACAGTGACTGTGATTAATGAAACCCTGCTACAAGTAAATTTGACTGAAAGCTTAACACCTGGAACATATTCCATTGAGTTTATACAAAATAGAGAATGGTTAGACAAAATTTATTTTGAGGTTACCTCTGAAGGCATATATATCCTTGACTTTTTCAATACCCAGCTTCCTTCGGGCTATACTGAAGCGGAAGATTACCAAATTAAGGTGCACAATGTACCGGAGAATGCTGTACCAACAGTAGTTAGGGTTATACCGAAAGCGGGATACACCGTTGTTCTCCCCGAGTCAATCAGTTTAACAGCTACACCTGACCTAAATGGAACAAACTATTATACATATGATTCACTTACAGATACTTATGAGGTATTCCTTCAGCTGCCAACTGGCCTGGAAGATGCCATGTATCAATTGGAGCTGGAGGTTTCAGCTGGTGATCAGCTGACAGATAGCTTTATTTTTGCCGAAGTAAATGTAGGCATTCCAAAGATAAGTTATATAGACCCTAAAACTTTACCAATAGGGTTAGATAAATTTGATTTTACAGTTTATGGCTATAACTTAAATGGCAATGCTGAGTCAATAGATATAAATATTTATGACTATGAAACAGGGGAACATATTGCTGTTACTGATTTTATTTACTCAAGCAGCAATAGCCATATAGACGTTAGTGCAGCATTATTGCCAGAGAAAACCTTTATCAACCAGAGAAAGTATGAGATAAACGTTTCGGTGGGCAATAATTCAGCTGAATATATAATGGCGGCCAATGATGCACCTGTTGTTTTATATCGTATTTTTCCACAGGTTCAGAAAGCCCATGTGGATCTTTTCCAGGTGCGCTTAGAAAAACAAAATATCAGTGATTCAGATACCATAGTAGCCGAGCTTTTTGAGTATAGCTACGAAGAAGGTCCAGGCGCCTTAGTGGCAACAGGGGAAAAAATAAGCTCTGACAGCAAATTCATCTATCTAGGGATGGAAGCATTGGAGCTGGGAGGTGAAGGGGTACCACCTGGGGAGTATGAGCTTAGAATCAAGGTAAATGGCGGACCTGATATTGAAGTGGGATGGATATATTTTACTGAATATGAGGATCTTTATTCCATTAACAGCAGCCCAGACGTTTATCCAGGAAAAGTTGTCAGGCTTTATGGCTGGAACTTATTTATGGGATACACTGTTGAGTTTTATGACCTAGATGGCAATATAGTAGCTGTCTTAGATAATATAAACGGCCAAAAAGAATGGGATAACAGTTTCACATATGACAAAGAATTTATCGAATTTGCCATACCCGAGCTACCAAATGGCCAATATTATATGGAAGTTTGGAGCAATAACGGTTATTTCTTAATGGACGTAGGATTAAATGTTGATAGTGCTTTACAGCCACCAGCAGGATCTCCCTATGTTAATATTGTTTTACCAGCTGAGACTGTGGCAGAAGATGTTAATCTTAGTGCTTCTTTTGACGTAACTATTGAAACAGATAATATTGATTGGTCTCAGATTAATTTGGCTACCGATGTAGAAGTATGGATGGAAGGAAAGCATATTCCGGTAATGTGGCATGCCACTAACGTCACAGGACCAGATAGCTCAGGTAGAATAACCGCTACCTTTGAGGGGATAGAAGTAGGTGAATATGCTGTAATAGCTAGGGTAAGGGATACCTTTGACTGGGTACCACTATTTGTTGACAGCTTTGAAAGTAAACCAGTAATAAACAGGCATGCAAATATTAGGCCTGCAGGATACCCTTTCTTCGGTTTTAACTTAGATGGATATAACCTAGAAAACTTGAGCAACGCAGTAGTGGAGCTATATGATGCTGCAAATGACCAAGTAGTTGCTACTACAGACGGTAGTGAGGACTGGTTAGGGGCTTTTCCTAGCCAAGAAGGTACAAGGCTCTATGTTGAAATGAAAGCGGTAGATGTTGATAATGGCCTGCAAGCCGGTTCATATGAAGTGAGAATTGTGGATGCTAACTGGGATGCAGCTGTAGGCAACAGAGTAGGGCCCTTGACTATTCTGGATACACCATTTATTGAAAGAATTGGTCCTACCAGACTGGGAGTTGGAGTTACAGATTATTTTCTAAGCTTATTCGGCTACTTTTTGAATCAGTTAAATTCTGATAACTTAGTGGTAGAATTAAGGGAATTAGATGGCACGGTGTTTGCAACCACTGATAATGTAGACATTATTATTGAGTCTACTTTTAATGGCAGAGGTCAATTAAGAGCAAACTTTTCATCTACGCCACTACCAAATAAAGAGTCATATACTGTTCATATTTATGACAATTCTAGTGGAGAGAGTGTTCCTATTCCAACAGCACATAACTTTAGAGTATCTGTTATAGATTATCCTAGTTTTTATGGGGTAGTACCTAGGGACATAGTTGCAGAGCAAACTAGCTATGAATTTACTTTTAAAGGTTGGAATCTTAAAGCTGATGACAACTATACTGTAAATCTTTATAAAGATGGCAATCCAATTACATTCTCCGACGTTACAGTAAACTGGCTAAGTTCAACTGAACTGAAGGTTAATCTTGTTCCAACTAATTTACTGCAGTCAGGGCATTATAATATTGTTATCGGATATGCCAATGGCAGCAGCTACGGTGCAAGTATAGATGTTAATCCGGTAGGCTCTCCATACATCAATATTATTTTGCCGACAGCACTTGTTGCCGAAAGCAGTGACCTTCAAGCTTCTTTTGACGTAACTATTGAAACAGATAATATTGATTGGTCTCAGATTAATTTGGCTACCGATGTAGAAGTATGGATGGAAGGAAAGCATATTCCGGTAATGTGGCATGCCACTAACGTCACAGGACCAGATAGCTCAGATAGAATAACCGCTACCTTTGAGGGGATAGAAGTAGGTGAATATGCTGTAATAGCTAGGGTAAGGGATACCTTTGACTGGGTACCACTATTTGTTGACAGCTTTGAAAGTAAACCAGTAATAAACAGGCATGCAAATATTAGGCCTGCAGGATACCCTTTCTTCGGTTTTAACTTAGATGGATATAACCTAGAAAACTTGAGCAACGCAGTAGTGGAGCTATATGATGCTGCAAATGACCAAGTAGTTGCTACTACAGACGGTAGTGAGGACTGGTTAGGGGCTTTTCCTAGCCAAGATGGTACAAGGCTTTATGTTGAAATGAAAGCGGTAGATGTTGATAATGGCCTGCAAGCCGGTTCATATGAAGTGAGAATTGTGGATGCTACCTGGGATGCAGTTGTAGGCAACAGAGTAGGGCCATTGACTATTTTGGATACACCATTTATTCAAAATATTAACCCTCCTAGGTTAGGGGTAGGAGCTACTGAGTATTATCTGTATTTATATGGCTATTTCTTAGATGATCTAGATGCTAATAACTTAAGGGTAGAATTAAGAGGTGAAGATGATTCTTTGTTTGCAACAACAACTGATTTAGATATTTTAATCAGATCTACATTTGCAGGCAGAGGTGAAATTAAGGCAAACTTCACATCTATTCCGTTAACAGATGATATGTCATTTTATGTTCGTGTTTATGACCAGTCCAGTGGAGAAAGCGTACTACTTCCAATGGCACAGATATTTAAGGTAGGAGTTACAGCTTCTCCTGTTGTTTACGAGATAACACCTAGAGAAATAGTTGCAGGTCAAACTAGCTATGAATTCTTTGTTAGAGGTTGGAATCTTGAAGCTGGAGACAGTTACAACATAAGCTTTATGAAAGATGGAAATCCAGTTTCGCTCACAGATTACACTGTAGAATGGTTAAGCTCTACCGATCTAAGGGTTATTGTTACTCCAACCAGTTTCTTAGAAGCAGGGCGGTATGAATTTGATATTGAATATGCCAGTGGAAGTGGTTATGGTACTAGTATTACCGTCAATCCACCACCAACTGTAAATAGGCCTATAGTTACTCCAGATCCTGGATACTACAACTTGCCACAGGAGATAACTTTGACCTCATCTACTTCGGGGGCTGAGATTTTCTATACTACTGATGGTACTACACCAAGCATTTCAAGTACTCAATATACTGGACCAATAACTATCAGCACTTCAACTACTATTAAAGCAGTTGCAATAAAGGATGGATTATATAGTGAAGTAAATAACCTGACGTTTATTATTGACGATATTGATCCTGAAATAAATCTAAGCGGTGTAACAGATGGTCAGGTTACTGCAGAAGCAACTGTTGTGCCAGTCTTTAGTGCTGCTGATGACAATCTGGATAGCGTAACAGTAACCTTGGCTAAAGATGGTGGAGATCCAGCTCCTTTTGACAGCGGCAGTGAGATAATTGCTGAAGGCCAATATGTGCTGGCAATTACAGCAGTAGACAAGGCTGGAAATGAAGCTGTAGAGGTAATTGAGTTTACAATTGACCGAAATGCTCCAGTAATTGATATCACCGGAGTAACAGATGGAACCTATTATAAGGAATCAGTAACTCCAGTAATTAGCGTAGCTAATGGGGGCGTTGAGGCAATAACATTGATGAAAGGAACACAGGAGCTGTCATATGAAAGCGGTGCCATTTCTGAAGAGGGTGAATATACCCTTACTGTGACTGCTAAAAATATCAATAATCTGGTGAGCGATAAAACAATATCCTTTATTATTGATAAAACAGCACCAGCAATTAGCATCGACGGTGTAACGGATGGTCAGATTACTGCAGAAGCAACTGTTGTGCCAGGCTTTAGTGCTGCCGATGACAATCTGGATAGCGTAACAGCAACTTTGGCTAAAGACGGTGGAGATCCAGCTCCTTTTGTCAGCGGCAGTGAGATAACTGCTGAAGGCCAGTATGTGCTGACAGTTACGGCAGTAGATAAGGCAGGAAATGATACTGTAGAGATCATTAATTTTACGATTGACCGAAATGCTCCAGTAATTAGCATCACCGGAGTAACGGATGGAGCCTATTATAAGGAATCGGTAACACCAGGAGTAAGTGTAACTAATGGTGATGTTGAAACAA
>JAWSUQ010000235.1:0-5163 GCA_033549265.1 Bacillota bacterium | reverse complement strand
ATTTGAGCAATTAAACTATATGCTTCACTAGGTGGTCGGTAAATCTGTCCGTAATACCTCATCTTTATCCCCTCCTCGGTATAATTCCATAATTCCTTTTTTTGGTTCTATTTTTTCAGTTAATTTCCTGCTCGGTTTTAAACAAAAGAATATGCCCTATCTATTTTGAATATCTAATGCAATTTTAAATATTAATACCCTATTGGAAAAATTCTCATGTCCAACAGGGTATATGTTTCTGCTAAGGCGAAATTCCAGTTCTTGTTATTTTGGATTGAACCGTTACATCAATGGGGATAATTGGAAACATTTTTTCCCAGTTAAGCTCTCGGTATATTTTAGGCATCCTTTTATTTAAAACAGCTCCAAAGCCTAAATAATCTACTTCAAAATATTGTTGGGATTTGTCAATTGCAGATTGGGCCTGCTGTTTTATAGTTTGGGCAAACAAATTTTCCAACTTTGTTATGTTTTTTGGATCTGCCAGGTCTAACTGTTCACCTTGTTGCTGAAGAATAGTTCCATCTGTCTCTATGTTAACTGCAAGACTGACCTGATCATCATTTTTTGAAGGTATAATTTTAACAGATTTTTTATTTACAAAATATGTATAGATATTGCCATTCAAATCACTGTCAATAGTAGCTTTAACGTTTCCAATGATCCAGTTGGCAGCTTTTGCTTCATCACTACTGAGCCAGCCTACTAGTCCCCAATTGTCAAAGACTGCTGCTCCATGCCGGATAACCATACTCCCTTCCTCAGATACCATTATCCGTGCTGCTAGTCCCCTCCCCTCCATGCTGCGTAAATTTAGAATAAAGCTAATAAAAGGATTGTATCTGGCAATTGATACTTTAGGCTCAAGCTCTGCAATGGCAACAATTTCTGCTGAGGGATAGGGCTCAAGCAACGGTTCCATTTTCAATACATCTTGAGCTTCGCCCTCTTGCACAAACATTAATTTAAAGCGTTTATGCATCTCCGGGTGTCTATTGAAGTAATCAACTACATCTACAAAGTCTTCTCGAGCCTTTTCCTCACCAACTAACAATAATCTAAAATGAGCTAAGTCAAGATTACGGGAAATCCTAGCCTGCAGCTGTTCTATCGCCTGAGCAATACTGTCTGCCTCTATTGTTTGGATAATACTTGCTGGCTCATCTGTTCTAAACCCTAGTCCTGCTGGCCTTATAACTTCAAAGGTAACCTTATATTTAGGACTAGCTTCTCCTTCCGTCGCATCTAAACCGATTGCCGTTACAAAAGCTCTATTGCGCATATCTCGGACATCCCAGCAGCCTGTACCTAAAATCAATGTTATTAAAATAAGTATTAGTATTATAACTGCCCTAGGCATTATTAGTTCCCTCCTTACCTCTTATCATCGCTAGAACTAAGGTGCAAATTGGAATAAAAGCTACAAAAATTAAAGTGAAATAATTAAAATATCCTCTAAGCACCATGGTCCACGCCAGGTTTGGTATTAAATAAGTCATCCCAATAATAGCAGTAGTCACTAAATAAATTGTTATCTTCCTGTTGGGAAGCCCAAAAACTTCAATAATTCCGTAGGAAAGAAGATAAATATAGATGCACATAGTAGTGAAAATAGCTATTAACCAAGGCAAAGTTAAAAATAACTCATACCTTTCCACTGTAAATCCAGAAATTTCAACAATACTGAGAATAGCAATTCCCGGATAAGCAAATTCCAAAACATTTTCCACCCCTAGAATACCAATAGCATTGATAGAACTAACTAGCATAAAGAGTATTACTGGTACTACTCCAAAGAGGGCAGGCTTAAGGCTTTGATCAATACGGCGCAGAAATGGGCTTATAAACAAAAGTACTTCCACTCCCTGAATCACCCCTACGTACATTATGGCCCCTTTAATAATTGGCATAAAGCCATTGCTAAACAAAGGTAATAGGTTTTCTAAGCGAACTTCCCGTAAACTAAGAATGGCCAGTGAAATCATGAGAACAGCAAAGAGTGGGAAGACCAATAGTAGAAAACGAACTATCGCCGCAATTCCATAGGCTGCTAACCAAACTGCACCAAACCCCATTAGAATCATAGGAATTAATACAGGCGTTCGGGGTAAAAATAAAGTTCTATCGGCATTGGTAAAATCCTGAAAGAGTAGCACCATAAATATAAAGAAGTAAAATAGATAGGCTAAAGCAATTATCAAGGCAATGGGCTTTCCCCATACCTTCTTGCTATATTGAAATAGATTTTCATCTGGAAATCGAATTGCAAGTTTAACTAGTAGAAAGGTAACTAATATCAGTAGTAACCCCCCTAGTAATATGGAAAAGATAGCGTCCTGCTTCGCTATATCCACCAAACTTCTGGCGTGAGTCATGATCTCAAACTCGAATATAGCCATTAAAAGTACAATAGTAATTACTTTTACGTCCAACTTGTCCCAGGCATTTCCCGATAAATTCTTACTCATTGTTTTCACCTTTTTCTAATTTGGTTTCGTCAGTGGCTAGCGGATCATAGGTTTCATCCTGAGCCATTACTACAGTATTATCCCTTAAGATTGTATGACCCCACCCACTTGCCTCAGCGGGGGCTAGCGGAGTCATATAGGGTATGCCAAAAGATTTTAGTGTTACCAAATGAATAGCAATGTAGAAAAAGGCTACCGCAAAGCCAAATACTCCAAACATAGTGGTCATGATCATTGTAAAGAACTGGATTATCCTAGTTGCTGTTCGCAAATCATAATTAGGAATGGCAAAAGAAGTAATGATGGTTAAAGTCACAATCATTACTATTATTGGCCCGAAAATATTTGCAAATAACCCTGCCCCCACCAGTACGATTCCGGCAAAGATACCAATGACAGAACCAATTTCGTTTGGAAACCTTATTAAAATTAATCTGACTGCTTCCACTACCCCCATCATTAAAAAAGCTTCAAAATAGACAGGGAAAGGTGAACCATCTGTACTGGCAGCTATTAACATAGCCATTCTAGTTGGTAGCATCTCTGGATTATGGGAGGTTAAGGCAATATAAAAAGCTGGTAGAGAAACAGCCATAATAAACATTATGTAACGGGCAATGCGAAAGAAGTTGCTAGCTATAAACCAACGACTATAGGCATCCTCTGGTGTATCCATTAAATCAAAAAAAGTTGTGGGAGCCAATAAAACATCAGGACTGCCATCTAAGAAAATCATAATTCTTCCCTGAAATAACGCCGCTTCAGCTAAATCGGGTCGGGTAGTAAGCTCTACTTGAGGGAAAGGACTGATATTAGAGTTTTCAATATTGCGTTCGAGATAGCTGGTATCTAACAGGGTCTCCGCTTTAATAGCTTTTATTTTATTCCTTACTTGTTCTACCACACTAGGATTTGCCACGTCTTTTAGGTATGTCATGACTACTTTTTTCTTACCTCGTTTACTAATAACAAACTGTTCAAATGTCAACTTATCGTCCGGCAGCCTCTCTCTAATTAGTAAGAGGTTGTAGTCTAAATTTTCATGAAAGCGCTTCTTATTACCCCGTACTAGCTGCTGAACATCCCGAGGCGCTACTTCAATGATATTGGAAAGTTGTTGAGGCATAGTGGAATACGCTTCGTATTTAGCTATTAGGCTTTCTGGATGATTCTGCTCTTCTATTGAGTTTTTTCTTTGAGGATTTTTTATTTTAATATCATTGCTTTCTGGTTCATTTTTTTCCCTTTTTCTATTAATAAGGGTCTTAAAAATATCAAACATCAGCTTGACATCCTTTCCATAGATAGAAATCTTAAAAGTCTAGTCACTTTAATATTTTCTCTAAAATTCAGGATAATATTAGTTTTAGTTTTAACAATAAAAAAAGCACCAAGAAGATTAATATTTAATCCATTGGCGCTTAAGCACTTTCTATTTCATTTTCTTTACACTATCGAGACCAGTATATGAAGAATCTTTAGGAATATAGGATTTGCAGCAGGTAGTCATGCAATTGCCTGCTTTTTCAGGTACTAGGTTTGATGCCATTTGAGCATCTACTTCCTCAAGCTGGCTTTGACCAAAGCTATCAGTAGCCACCAAAATTTCATTTGCTACACATTTATTGCCTTGCTGATAATAATGACAATCTTGTACTATACAATGGATATGCTGGTTCATTTAGCTCAATCCTTTCAAAATAGTATTTGTTATGATACTATTTTGTGTATCCCAAAGCTTTTTTATGTTATTTTTCTATTTTTCAAGCTTGCGTATAAAGAATATTGCTAATTGAGTTCTATCCCTAAGCTCTAGCTTATCTAATAACGTTGAAATATAATTCCTTATAGTACCTTCACTCATATAGAGCTTTTCAGAGATTTCTCTATTAGACATTCCTTTACTTACAAGATCCATTATTTCATATTCTTTAGGGGTAATATTCAAGTCCGTCCAGGAAATTTTTTCATCCTTTTCCATCATGCCAGAAATAAGCCTGGCTACTTCTTTTTCATAAACTACATTACCCTGAAATACAGCCTTAATACCTTCGATGATGCTTTCAGAAGAATTACTTTTTAGCACATACCCTTCAGCACCATATTTTATTGCGTTTCTAATATACTCGACATCCTTAAAGGTTGTCAATAAAAGGACTTTAATGCTACTAAAGTGCTCTTTAATATACCGTGTTGCTTCAACCCCATCCATTACTGGCATCCTGATATCCATTAGCACAATATCTGGATGAACTACTCTACATAAATTAAGAGCATCTTTTCCATTAACAGCAGATCCCACCACTTCAAAGCCGTCCTCATTCTCAAGTATCATCTTTAATCCATCTCTAATTAAGGCATCATCGTCAACAATAAGAATTCGCAAAATCTTCTTCCTCCCTGTAATCCTCATCATTTATAATCGGCAAATGGCATACAATAAGAAAGCCATCACTACCATCGATAGCTATAGTCCCCCCTGCATTTTTTATCCGATCTCGCATTCCGGAAATGCCTAAGTTCTCACTTACATGAAGGCATCCTATTCCATCATCTTTAAAATAATATCTTAGATGCTTTTTACCTATGTTTATTTTCATATGAATTCCTTGTGCCTTTGAATGCTTTGCAGCATTTGTTAAAGATTCCATAATGATGGCCTCTAATATCTTGACATTGGTCACTGAAACTAATT
>JAWSUQ010000234.1:0-5165 GCA_033549265.1 Bacillota bacterium | reverse complement strand
TTTAGATTATTTATGATAATTTCAGCTTCTTTAGAATCATAGGTAAATAACAAATTTATGACTTCGCCCTGGACGCTGGTGACCATATTACTCATTTTTACAATAGTTTTAAGCAGTTTTCCATACTCGGCGTTAATCTTCTTTTGACCACCCTTACGATGATATCTGGAATCGGTAGTTTTCGCAATATTTAAGATTCTATCTAACAGCAGGTCTAAGGTTTTTAAAGATTTTTCAAAAATCACAACTTCTTTCACTACAAATTTTGGAAGAGTAGCTAAATACCGTCGATAGCCAAGTTCATCTTTATAATAAGCTAAGTGCTGCTTGGTTTTTTCTAGTTCTTCCTTTAGTTCGTCTACCCGTTCCTCTGCTTTGAGCAAATCTTGACCGCAGCAGGAGATAAAGCTTCGCATGGAGGACTTAAAGAGGATTATTATCTGTTCATTAATGGATCTAAACTCCTCAATTAAAGTAGGTCGATATTGGGGAGGAATAAATATCAGATTAATAATGGTGGCAACTATGATACCTAATAAGGTCGATAGCAGTCGGTAACCACCTGAGGCTACAATAGAGCTGGTAATGCCTACCATAGTTGCTACAACGGCGATAGCACTGATAACAGCTTCTTGAATCTTAAACTTATTTGACAAGAAAATAGCTAGCACCACCCCTAATCCAGCCAAGATAGGTAAGACTATCCAAAGGTCAGTTAGTTCAATAGCTATATAGCCTAAGGTGATTCCAATAGCGGCACCAACCAGGGTGGCTTGTATTCGATGCCATCCTCTTTTAATAGACTCAGCTATCGAAGGCTGTAAGCTAATAATTGCCGTTACTACAGCAATAACTGGGTCTAGCTCAGAAAAATAACTAGTTACCAATAGTGTTATAGCGGTAGCAATGCCAGTTTTCCAAATGCGTAAGCCAATACGAATCAAATTAAATCAAACCTTTCAAGTAAGAATTAATAATTTATATTATATTATGTGCTAAGGATAGATACAACAAAATACCAAATATAGTCTATTTCTTTTTGACTATTTTTAAAAGGGTATTAAGTGTGGATGGAGAATAAAAAATAAATAACAAGAAATAGTTTAAAGGAGTGGGACAATGAGATTAGCACCTAGAGAAGAAGTATACGGACGTATCAAAAGATTACAGGTGTTAATGGCTGATAATGGCTGGTCTGGAATATTTATTAACCAACTAGTTAATTTATTCTATTATAGCGGAACTATGCAGGGAATGTGTCTGTTTGTCCCCCAAGAGGGCGAGCCAGTGCTATTTGTCCGCAAGAACATGAAAAGAGCTTGTAATGAAAGTCCACTAGAGCATGTAGTTAGTGTTCAGGGCTTTAAACAAATGCCTGAGGTATTAAAACAAGAAGGATATGAGGATATTGCTCACTTAGGCTTAGAGTTGGAATTTTTACCAGTAATTTTTTATCAGAAATATTTGGATACTTTTCCTAATGCCAAGGTGGTAGATGCGGGGAAAATATTGCGGCAGGTTCGCATGGTTAAATCTCCCTATGAACAAAAGATATTTTTAGAAGCGGGCAAGCTAGCCCAAAGTGTCTATGAAAAAATACCAAGCATGATCCAGCCTGGAATGACTGAGATAGCATTAGCTGCCAAGGTAGAATACGAGATGCGAAGTAGAGGGCATCAAGGAATATTGAGAAGTAGGGGCTATAATCAGGAAATCTATTATGGATATATCCTATTTGGAGAAAACAGCCTTATTCCAAGCTATTTTGATGGCACTACTGGAGGGAAAGGTCTATCGGCAGCATTTGCCCAGGGTTCTAGCAATACTACCCTGGAGGCTGGGAGACCAATATTAGTAGATTATGCTTTCGTCCTTGATGGCTATATTGTAGACTTAACTAGAATTTATAGTGTTGGCAAGCTCGATGAGAGGCTTACGGCAGCCCACCAAGCAGCTATTGCGATTCAAAATAAGCTGGTACAACTGGCTACCCCAGGAGTTAAAACTAATGAATTGTTTTTAGTAGCTCAGGAAATAGCAAAGGAGCATGGCTTTTTAGAAAACTTTATGGGGACTGAGGAGGCTAGAGCCAAGTTTGTAGGCCATGGAGTAGGCCTAGAACTTGATGAAGCTCCAGTAATAGCAGGAAAGCTGCAGTTTTCTCTGGCAGAAGGAATGGTACTAGCCATTGAGCCGAAATTTTTCTTTCCAAAGCAAGGGATTGTGGGAGTGGAAAATACTTTTATAGTTCGCCATGATGGATTGGAGAAGGTGTGCTCATTGTCCGATGAAATTACAATAATTAGCAGTCAGGGCTAAGGAATATGTCAATTTAATAAACTACTTGTTAGAAAGTATGCTTTTTGTCAGGCCAAGACAAAGCATACTTTTTTTATATTAGGAAAACCTAGATATACATAGTCATAGAAAATCATAACGGGGGCTGATATCATTGTTTGCTTTGCCGATGGGACAAATTGCCTTATTAGTTTTGGCAGCATTAATATTTTTTGGAGTGCTTGAGAGAGTATTAGATAGAATGCGCATGACCGACAAAACTGCTATTGCAATTATTATTGCAATGCTGATAGCTGGCTATCTTCCAGCTATTATCTTAGGTCCAATGGGAATTAACATAGGTGGGGCTTTAATACCTGTGGCTGTTTGTATATATTTACTTGTAACTGCCAATGAGACAAAAGAAAAATTAAGGGCAATTATTGCTTCTATAGCAGCGGCAGCGGCCATTATATTTTTTGACAAGGTACTGCCGTTAGAGCCAGGCGCTTACGTATATGATTTAGATCCATTATTTATACCAGCGGTAATTGCTGGTGCCATAGCTTATGGTTTAGGTCGATCTAGAAGAGCCAGCTTTATTGCAGGTGTACTAGGAGTAGTCCTTAGTGATATTGCAGCTGTAACGGAAAATGTCTTACGGGGTGCAACTGGCGTTGGCGTAGAAATTGGTGGAGCAGGAATGTTTGACGCAGTAGTTATAGCCGGTGTATTGGCGGTAGTGCTGGCAGAGGTGACAGGAGAAATAGCTGAGTTCTTTAGTAGGAGAATGAACAGAAAACGTCCTGAGCTGCTTCAAAGATTATTTGGGCGTAGGGAGTTTACTAGTGCTATTGGTGGAGCTAAGAGCAGAGGAAGATTTTCAATATTAATTGCAGTGTTTACCATAATGCTGGCACTGGCCCTTATTCTAGGGGGTCAAAGCATTGTAGGTTTAATAGGTAGCATTGATGAGTTAAAGCCAGGAGAATACTATGCGCTGGTAGACCAAGAAGGCAACATTATAACAAAGACAGGGCGGCGAGTTCATATAGGAGACCAATATATTACTAGTGGAAATCAGCTTTATATAGTAGAAGAAGTGGAAAACCTCATAGCGAAGGTACAGCTAGTTGAAGATAAAATAGATTTATTGGCCCATAAGAATCAGGCTAATGAGGAGGCGGAGCTTGATACGAAGTTAAGTCAGGCTCAAACTCCCCTGATAAATAGAATATTTAGATTTGGCCAAAGAGCTACTGATCCCACTGATCCCACTGAGCCCACTGAGCCCTTAGAAACAGACGAAGAAGACCAACAGCTTCCTTTACTAGGTCAGACAGTGGCAATCTATCACACTCATAATGCTGAGTCCTACGTAATGAGTGATGGCACTGACAGCATTTATGGAAAGGGTGGTATTCATCAGGTCGGATATTCATTTAAAAACGCTCTTCAGCAGCAAGGAATAGATGTAATCTACTCTGAGAATCTGCACTTACCCCATGATAGAGGCGCATATCGGCGCAGTAGGCGCACTTTTACTCGTTTAATGGAGCATGATCCTGTTTTACTATTTGATGTCCATCGGGATGCTACTCCTCCAGAGGCCTATGCTCAACAAATAGAAGATACTTGGGTAACCCAAGTACAGCTAGTGGTGGGACGGCAGAACCAAAATCGCAATGCCAATTTAGATTTTGCCAAGGAATTGAAGGCCCTGGCTGACGATGAGATGCCAGGTCTAGTCAAAGGAATATTTATGGCAAGTGGTAATTATAATCAAGATTTATTTACAAGGGCTATTCTGCTGGAGGTAGGCTCCCATACTAATGCCAGAGAATCTGCCGAACGAGGGATTCAGCTATTTGCAGAGGTTATTAGAAAGTACTTAGAAAATAACAATGACTAGTTAAATTACAGCCTTTCGGGGCTGTTTTTCATTTTCAAAAAAAAGAGCTAGATGCTTCTTAGTTGTACCACTTGTGCATATAATTTATTATCTTTAAAACAGCTAAATAACTTTAATAGTCATACAGGGGGGATTAGACGAGTGGAATTTTTACAGCGATTAGAAGAGTATCGACAAAGGGAAAAAGAACTGGCTTGGGAAGGCACATTTACTGATTATCTGCAAATGGTAAAAGAAAAACCATCTGTGGCTCAACTGGCCCATGCAAGAATTTATAATATGATAGAGTCCTATGGAGTAGAAGAATTTGATGGAGTAAAACGGTACCAATTTTTTCAAAAGGAAATTTTCGGCCTTGATAAACCAATTCAAAAGCTGGTGGAGGAATATTTTCACTCGGCTGCTAAAAGGCTAGATGTCAGAAAGCGGATTTTGCTCTTAATGGGACCAGTTAGTGGGGGGAAATCCACAATAGTTACTATGCTAAAGCGGGGAATTGAAGCCTACTCCAGGACAGAGGAAGGAGCGATATACGCTATTAAGGGTTGCCCTATGCATGAAGAGCCACTGCATTTGATTCCAAAGGAGCTCAGAGCCCAAGCAGAAGAGGAGTATCAGGTGCGGATTGAGGGAAGCCTATGCCCTAGCTGTCGCCTCATGGTAGAAACGAAATATAACGGAAAAATAGAAGAAGTTTTAGTAGAGCGAGTGGTGTTCTCTGAAGAGGAGCGAGTAGGTATAGGCACCTTTAGCCCATCAGATCCAAAGTCCCAGGATATTGCTGACTTAACTGGGAGCATTGATTTTTCTACAATATCGGAATATGGCTCTGAGTCAGATCCCCGGGCCTACCGATTTGATGGTGAGCTCAATAAAGCTAATCGCGGTTTAATGGAATTTCAGGAGATGCTAAACACCATACAACGGTTGAAACAGTTTGGGTGTTCCCTGCTTTTAGTAGGAGGGGTGGGGAGAG
>JAWSUQ010000233.1:0-5187 GCA_033549265.1 Bacillota bacterium | reverse complement strand
AATATAGTATCACGGAACTCAGTATTTGACTTTGCAAAAATCTGGTGAGGTGAAAATTGTGAATTTTATTAAAAGAATAGTCTTTAATACTTCGCTTAAGATAAAGCTAATGGTTATATTTATGGGGATGATAATGGTCCCACTTATTATATTCAGCGGTTGGGTTAACCTTTCAATCAATAGCGAATTTAATAGTCTGATTGATAATACTATTACTTACCAAGCCTCAAACGGACAATCTAGTAATGGGGCTACCACGGGTGCTACAGAGCAAATTGAAACCTTTCTTGATACATTTCAGGCCAAATTAGTAAAAAATACAATTTTGATTTTAGCCTGGAGCTTATTTTTATCAATAGTAATAGGGTTAGCATTTACAAAATTCCTTACAAATCCCCTTAATGACCTACTTAAGGCCATGAAGCTTGTAGAGCAGGGAGACTTTACAGTCAGAGTCAAAAACCCTTTTAAGGATGAGCTTGGGCGGGTCAGTGAAGGCTTCAATAAAAGCATAGAACAAACTACTCATTTAATTAAAGAAGTGATTTCCAGTGCTCACCAGGTATCCTCAGCTAGCCAAGAGCTTTCAGCAGGCGCTCAGGAGTCAGGAAGAGTTACTGAACAGATTACTGAAGCTATTCAATCTGTGGCCAACGGTGCAGAGCAGCAGGTAAGTAATGTTCGTAGAACCTCTAGTGTACTAAATGAAATGTCTCAGTCAATGCAGGAAATTGCTGAAAATTCAATGGAAACAAATAAAACCAGTCAGCAAATGATGGAAATAGCCCAATCCGGTGGAAAAGCTATTCAGCAGACAGCCCAAAAAATGCAGGAAATAGAGATGGTTGTTCAAGAGTCAACTCAGGTTGTCACCTTATTAGGGAAGCGGTCCCAAGAAATCGGTCACATTGTAGACTTAATTAAGAGTATTGCAGATCAGACAAACCTATTAGCACTAAACGCAGCGATAGAAGCGGCTCGAGCTGGTGAGCATGGTAGAGGCTTTGCGGTTGTAGCAGAAGAGGTTAGGAAGCTGGCGGAGGGTTCAGCGAAAGCCACCGAGGATATCGCTAGTATCATTGGAGAAATCCAGGGTGAAACTGAAAAAGCAGTGGCAATTTCTGAAAAGGGTACTGTAGTGGTCAATGAGGGCTCAAAGCTAGCAGAGGAAACAAAAGGGGCGCTGCAGAAAATTCTTGAAGCTATCACCGGCACAAACAATAAAATATCTCAAATTTCATCAGCAAGCCAGCAGCTATCAGCTGGAAGTGTCAAAGTAATGGAAAGTATGGACAGTGTCTCAAAAGTTGCAGAAGATACTTCAGCCTCTAGTGAAGAAGTGGCAGCAGCCTCTGAAGAGCAGAACGCTTCAGTTCAAGAAGTATCTGCATCGGCTCAACAACTGGCAGAGGTTGCGAAGAAGCTTGAAGAATTAGTAATAAAGTTTAAAGTTGAGTAAATATTAAAAGAAAGGAGAAATCCTTTCTTTTATTTATCTTTCATGTTTTTAAGAAGAATAAGGAGAAATATATGAGCAAGATTAAACTTATTGTGATGGATTTAGATGACACTTTAATCAACAATAGCCTTATAGTCACGGATGAAAATAAGGAAGCAATAGCCAAGGCTCAGGAGCAAGGAATTAGAGTGACTTTAGCAACGGGTCGCATGTATCGATCAGCATTGCCTTATGCTCATGAGTTAGGGATAAGTCTGCCGCTAATTACATATCAAGGGGCATTAATAAAAGACCCTCTTTCCAATGAAACCATTAGTCATCAGCCAATTCCATTGTCTGTTGCGCAAGAAATTATCTTAGAAATTGAAGAACTAGGATATCACTTAAATGCATATATTAATGATGAACTGCTAGTTAAGGAGTTGACATTAGAAGCCCAGTACTATCAGAGTGTAGCCAAGGTTCCAATGAAGGTGGTAGGAAGCCTGCAGCAGGGTTTAACTGAAGGGCCAACTAAATTGCTTATTATTAACGATGAAGAAAAATTAGATCAATTGATAGAGAAGTGGCAGCAAAAATTTGCTGGAAGGCTCTATATAACTAAATCTAAACCAAATTTTTTAGAGATAATGGCTGCAAATGTTGATAAAGGTGCGGGAGTAAAGCTGTTAAGTAAGCGGTTAAACATAAGCTGTCAGGAGATAATGGCTATAGGTGATAGCTATAATGATTTAGAAATGTTTGCTTGTGCTGGGATTAGTGTGGCTATGGGCAATGCCCGAGACGAGATTAAAGCAAAGGCCACTTATGTAACTGCCAGCAACGAAGATAGCGGTGTTGCTCTGGCTATAAAAAAATACGGAGGGCTAAAATGATTGGTATCAAATTAGCTTTAGGAATAGACATTGGTGGTACTACTGTAAAGCTTGGCCTAATTGATCAAGATGGTTTAGTGGTTAGCAGCATTAGTTTTTCCAGTAAGCTTAGCCAACAGCAGCTTTGGTCTGAAATACTGAGACAATCCGAGACAATGCTACGAAAACATAATATTGAATGGGATATGATTATAGGGGCAGGTATTGGCATACCTGGACTAGTAGATACTGCCCGTCATTTTGTTCACTCTGCCCCGAACCTCGGATGGACTGATTATCACCTGCAGCCCATCTTAGCTGATCTTTTTCCCGTTCCCTATAAAATTGAAAATGATGCAAACCTGGCAGCTTTAGGTGAGTTTTGGGCTGGTGCTGGCAAAGGCAAACGGAGTTTAGTCATGATTACGGTAGGAACAGGAATAGGCAGTGGGTTTATTACTAACGGCCAAATATATCGGGGTGAGGGAGTAGCTACTGAAATGGGACATATGGTGATAGACCCCAATGGACCAGCGTGCTGCTGTGGCAGCTGGGGCTGCTTAGAGTCCTTGGCAGCATCTCCTGCGCTCATAAGGAATATGACAAACCTATTAGGTGAAAATAAGCAAGGAGAAGTAGTAAAGCCTACCGTCCGTGAGATATTTTCAATGGCTAGAGAAGGTAATGAGCTAGCTAAAAAAGCAATCAAAATCACCGCCAATTATTTAGGAATTGGCATAGCAAACATAGTAAATATTTTCAATCCAGAGGTTATTCTGCTGGGAGGAGGAGTAAGCGAGGGAGGGGAATTATTTCTGGAACCTATGCTAGCAGAGGTTCGACGAAGAGCTTTAGGCTCCTCTTTAGCAAAAACTTCAATTATACCGGCAGCATTGAAAAACAAGGCTGGAATAGTGGGAGGCGGGGCTCTCTTTTGGTTGGCGGAGCTCTCCTGATGAAGACAGGAAGGAATGGCTAAAATGAAAAATAAAGTACTGCTTTTAATTATTGATGGAATGGATACAGTTAACTTTACCATGGGAAATACCCCAACTCTAAATGGACTGCATGGGAAAACAGCTGTTGGTGTTGCCCATACTGAGATAATTGGTGCTGGAGCCGCCATAACTCCTGTAGCCCATGCCATGATGGGAACTGGATTTAATGTGGTGGCCCATCGGCCTGGACTAGAGACGGTAGGGCGAAGCTATGATTATTACGGCAACCCAGTAGAGACAATTGGAGATGTTTGTCGTCAGTATGGCTATACCACAGCGGCAGTAGGAAAAAACGAAGCTGCTATAGTACTAGGAGGAATAGATAGATTAGACATAAAGCGACTTGAGGAAAGCGGAGTTGACGCGGGAAATGCTGATTTGCTGGCAAAAGAAATTATTAATGTCATTAAATCCTTTAATAAAGGAGTACTAGTAGCTAACTATGCTCATGTAGATCTTACTGCCCACTGCAAAGATGTAATAAAGCTTATTGATGCTGTAGAAAAAGCAGATAAAATGGTCAAGGAAATTATGGCAGGGATCGACTTGAAGGAAACTTTAGTTATTATCGCCTCAGATCATGGTACTAATCCAGTAACCGGAAATCATAATACTGCCCCCACTCCTCTATGCCTTATCACTGATCAGATCAAAGGAAGAAAAAACCTAGGGGTGGTTCACAATATTGAAATTGCAATTACTGTTACTACTGCCCTAGGGCTACCTAAACCGGATAAAGCATTAGGCAGGGATTTGCTGGCGCTGGCTCTTAATGAAAATCAAGCATCAAATTATCAAATAGAGCTCAATAAACAATTAGATGAGGTATGGCGAACCTCCGGTCCCCGTCATCAAAACTAGCCTGTGGAGGTATTTTTATAATGGAATTTAAGGCTGATCTACATAGTCATACTACCTATAGTGATGGACGAAATACAGTGGATGAAATGATTAATGCAGCAATTTCTAAAGGGCTGTCAGCTTTGGCTATTACTGACCATGGACCTAATAATATCGGCACCGGGGTAAAAGCATCTGACACATATTATGAAATAGGAGATGATATCCAACGAAGCCTAAACCAGTTAGAGGCACCGGAAATAGATGTTCTGCTTGGAGCTGAGGCCGATGTGATCGACTTAGATGGGAGGATAGATATACCGGACAAGACGCGGAAGGATTTAGATTGGTTGATAATTGGGTTGCATCCTTATATTTGGCCTGGTAACGTAGAATCCTTGTTTAAACTGGCTTTAGGTAACCAGGTGGCGAAGCTAAGCAGGGCTGTCAAGAACAGGGTCAAGCCTTCTAATACCAAGGCATTAGTAGAATCAATTTATAGGTATAAGCCTAACTGCATTTCTCATCCCGATTTGCAAATGGCAGTAGATCTAGAAGAAGTCGCTGCTGCTTGTATAAAAACCGATACTTTGTATGAAATAAACACCGGCCATAGATATCAAGAGGCTCAGCAGATCAAGGAATTAGCTGGTCGGGGTGTTAATTTTATTGTCAACAGCGACTCTCACTATACGGAAACTGTAGGGGAGTTAGACTGGGGTGGTGAACTATTAGAAAAGGCTAATGTGCCTATGGAGCAGATATATAATATAAGAATTGGGGTGGAGTAATTGGAAAGACAGAGAAACCTTCATTTACTAATAGTAACCGGTTTGTCAGGAGCAGGAAAAACTTTAGCTGTACAATCCTTGGAGGATGTTGGTTTTTACTGTGTAGACAACCTTCCTCCAAGTTTTATCCCTAAGTTTGCTGAGCTATGTGCCCAATCTGATGGGAAAATCCAAAGGGTGGCTTTAGTGATTGATGTAAGAGGGGGACAATTTTTTGCCAGCTTGTTTGAGGCTCTTGAGCAGCT
>JAWSUQ010000232.1:0-5211 GCA_033549265.1 Bacillota bacterium | reverse complement strand
GTCCGCATAATTAAGGAAGAAGGCTTGGAGAATAGGTATGCTCGTCATAAGAAATCTGCTAAAGCCATGCAAGTAGCGCTAGAGGCCTTAGGGCTAAAGATTCTGGCAGAGCCTGTGCATAGAGCAGTGACCCTATCTAATCTAATATACCCAGAAGGTGTTGAGGATTTAGTCTTTAGAAAAACCCTAGCTGAAGAAGGAGTAGTAGTGGCAGGGGGACTAGGACCTTATGCTGGCAAAATGTTTAGACTAGGTCATATGGGAAATATTGATACCCATGACCAGGTTGCTGCCATTGCTGCTATTGAAAGAACCCTTTATCGCATGGGGCAAAAAATTCAGTTAGGAAAAGCTGTGGGTATACTAATGGAAGAACTATTATTATAAGGCGGAAGATTCTTCTTCCGCTTTTCTAAACTAAAGGCTAGTATAGTTGTTTAGGTTAAAATGACTTCAAAAAGGGAGATGACAGGAATGAGGCTTTGTCCAGAATGTAAAAGTGATAGTATTGAACGGACATCATCAATGGCTGCTCGAGTAATAATTTGTTTGATCTTAATTTTCTTTATTCCTTTTGGAATATTTGTAGCTTGGGTGCCCTTTGTATTTGCTCATACTTATCGGTGTAATGTATGCGGCAGCGAAGGCAAAGAGGAGCAGTTAGTGGAAATGGACTGGCGCGAGCGGGAATTATTGCTTGAAGAGCATAAAGGCTTAGAGGGAAGCTTAGCTCCGCTATTGGGCAAATGGTTTGCCACCGAGGGAGAACGCTTATTTAAGATTACAAAAGGCAAGGGGCAACTGCTTGTTGTAGAATTTTCTCCGGGAAATATGACTGCTATGCGGATACATGAGTACGTAGAAGGGGTGGACTATAGCAGGTTGGTTGTCAAAGAAAACCTTTCTAGTGAATTTAATCTGATCAAAGAAGAGGAAAATGAGGTCTATAGCAGCTTTGATTTGAAGGGTGAAAATATTAATAGCTATAGAGATATAAAGCTTAGTGCCTTTGGCCAATCTGTAGTTAGGGAAGATGAGTTTAGCGAGCTGCGAGAAAGAGATTTCAATAATATGTTAGATTGGCTTAGGCAACAGGATAGGTTGCTTAAGGGAATAACTATTGAAATAAGTAAGGGCTAAAAATGATCTGGACAATAATTTTCATGGGGTTTTGTGGGCTGGTTGTAGTATCAGGCCTATATATAACTGTTCCCATTACCACTGAAATTGAGAGCATCTTTTCTACCACTACAGTTAGTGCAGCTTTTTCTACCAGCGTTTTTTCCACTGGTTATGCTTTGGGAGTACTAGTATTTGGGCCTTTATCCGATAGGATTGGTCAGAAGAAGGTAATGACTGGGGGGATGGTTGCTTTAGCAATTGTCACTTTAGCTATTAGCTTTGCTAAGACAATTGAATTATTTTTATTCTTGCGATCAGTACAAGGGTTTATTGCTACAACATTTCCACCAGTAGCCTTAGCATACGTGTTAGCTAACTATCCACCAGAGAAGAAAGCTATCTCCATAGCTGTTCTTACTAATGGATTTCTGATGGCTGGAGTAGTTGCTCAGGTGGTAAGCTCATGGGTTACTAAAACATTTAGCTTAGCGCCTCTTTTTATAATATTTGCAGTCATCTATTTCTTCTGTTTTTTTGGGTTAAAGCATAATCTTAATGAAAATACTCTCAATGCAGAGAGAAGTTTGACAGAAGAGTGGCAGCAAATGATAAAACTGTTTACAAAAAAGTCATTGCTTATTTACTATGCTATTTCCTTTACGCTTTTATTTAGCTTTGTAGGGATGTATGCTACCTTAGGTGACTTATTAAGTAGTAGCTTTGGCATGACCTACGCTGAGGTTTTGGCTGTCAGAGCTGTAGGGATATTTGGGATTATTGTTTCATTAACTTCTGGTAAGTTAGTAAATAGCTTTGGCCTAATAACGGTGCTTAAGTATTCGTTAAGTATAGCAATAACTGGCCTTATCCTATTGATAGTTTCACCGTTAGTAGAACTGTCAATTATTGCTTCTGTGATTTGTGTGGCAGGTATTGCCACAACTGTACCTACTGTGATAAATATAGTAGGGATTCTTGGTGGAGAATCCCGGGGTGCAGCAATTGCCTTATACACCTTTATTTTATTTGTAGGCGCCAGTGTAGGACCAGTGATAGCAGCGGCAAGCAGTTTTTCCGTTACTATCATTACTTTAGCTAGTGCTTTAGGAATATCCTTAGCATTAGCCCAGCTTATTAGCAGAGAAAGTCTAGCAGCAACTAGTACATAAGTGTAAGCAACTAAGATTTATAGGCTGGAATAGGATTTAACCAGCCTTTAAGCTTGCCATATTTAATTAACCTATCCTGCAAACCAATTTCCTCCAGGAGCAGCTTTTTAAAGATGCCTCTTATTCGATCGTTAAAGGTACACTGTTTTAAGGCTTGGGCATGCATAATAATAGTGCCTTCAATTCCTATCAAAGTCTGTCGGTACATATATTCATCATCTAACAGCTCAGTATTATCAGGCGGGACCAAGAGCTCTGAGGGTTTTTTTGGCATTGGTATCCCAAAATATTCCAATTCCTTTTCAAAAATAGTGGAATGCTTCTTTAATTGCTCAATGCCCATGGCTAAAATAGCTTTAAAATCGGTGTCGAAGCAAAAAGTTGAAAAGATAGCAGTTTGGCGCAGGTTATCATAGCGATAAGCTAAATGGTCCCATAGATGATAGGCTTCACTGGTGCAAAGCTTTTCAGTTAAGTCTGGAGGCAAATCGTGATAAAGGGGCGGCGTCTCTAACCAGCCCTTTAGCTTTAGGTAATGGATTACTTCGTTTAGCTGATCGATTGTACTAATAGTCATTTCCTGTAGGCTGCTTCTTAGCTCATCATTTGTCTTGGAGGTGCGCAAGCTGCGCAGCATGTTCTCCACATGCTCTTGAATATAAATAAAAGCATCTATGGCAATATATTCATCCATTACCATTTCGGGGTTTGAAGGGGCAGTGGATGCAGCTTTATTCTTATAGGTAGGTGGCTTTACATGAAAGTTTTGTATCTGTGTTTCCAAGATTGAAATATTTTTTTTAATACCAGCTAAGTGTCTTTTTAAGATTAGCTTCAGGTCTAGGTCATGGGCGTATTTTTCCCAAGTCATCAGCCGTTCCGTTACCACATACTTTGACTTTAGGATAGTCCAAATATTAAATGCTTCCTGACAATCTATAAGCTTTTGCTTGTTTTCTGATTTTTTGCGTATTAATGAAAAGACCATTATACTTAGCCCCTCCTTAAAATAGTACTTACTTTTTCATTGTTATTATTTCCCCATATTTAGATAACAATTATATTAATCTAAAAATATTTAGAAGTGTTTTTTGTGATAATATAAGTAAGAGAGGTGAGTAATGGTGAATAATGTAAGCTGGAAAAACAATTTTTACCTAGTGGCTATTCCGAACGGTGACTTATTAGCTGAAGCTAAACGGATACAAAAAATCTTAGCAGATAGCTTCGATATTTATCTCAATGAGCCGCCGCCTTTACATATAACTATTTGTGCTGTGAAAAAGCTATCTGAAGAAGAGCTTCAGGAATTTGCTTATATAGTAAATGAAGTAATAGCCGAGCTTTCTGTTTTTTCAGTTAAAGCCGCAAAATTTGACTGCTTTTATAATACGCATAATTGCTTAGTACTAAAACTGGAGGAAAATAGTATTTTGAAAAATTTACAGGCTAGCTTGCAACAGCGTTTGGCTGCAAAGAACTTTCTGGCACCATCACCCGTTACTGACTGGATTTTTCATATTACTGTAATAAGTGAGCTTTTTGCAGATACCCCATTATCATTAGAGCAGTTTACTAAAATATGCCAAAGGATTTCTCTGCCTAAAAGTCAATTAACTGGATGTGTTGAAGCTATAGAGCTTTGGCGGCCAATTTTACTTAAAGAAGAAAAAGTAGTTGCCAGATTTCCCTTGGTAAAAAAAGAATATTAGTTAACATGCTATTAGCTGTTCATATATGTATTTCAACCTTAATATTTGACTTTTTACGGAACTTTTATATTCAAACAAAAGGTCCTATTATATAATAGAATGTAAGAATTATTAAAAAAGCTCGGCAAATAACTGAGCTTATTTTTATCATTCAAATTATTTGAAAATATCGAAAATGGGAAATAGGCAGAAAAAACAAGATATATTATTTTCAACAATCATTTTGCAACAAAGGTGTATAAAAATAAAAGAGGGGGAATGGAATTGTCAATTGAACCATTAGTTAATGACCAAGAAGAGATTATTTATAAGTCCAACAATATAGGGCAGTTGAAAGACTATGATTCAGCCTATGGCGCCATGGACTATGAAGCTGTGCTAAATGAATTTGATGGATTAGGAGATGGAAAGTACAATATTGCTTACGAAGCGGTAGATCGCCATTGCATCGGCAATAAGAAGGATAAATTAGCGCTATTATTCATTGACGGAGCTGGCAGGAAAGAGAATATAACCTTTAATATGCTTCGACAAGAGTCCAACAGATTGGCCCAGGGGCTATCAAGTATTGGCGTAGCTAAGGGAGATCGAGTTTTTGCCTTTTTGCCTCGAATACCGGAGGTTTATTATAGTGCCATTGCCATCCCTAAGGTTGGAGCAATTTTTGGACCATTATTTTCAGCTTTTGGTCCTGAAGCAGTTAAGGATCGATTAGCTGCCAGTGGGGCAAAGGTTTTAATCACTACTGTAGACCTGTGGGAGAGAGTAGCTCACATCGCTAGTCAGCTTCCAGAGCTGGCTAAGGTGATAATTGTAGGTGAGGGAACATTAAAATCTGAAGACGGTAACGTTTCTACCATGGAATTTATTAAATACAGGGATTTAGTTGCTGATTGTGGTACTGAATTTACTCCAATAGCAATGGATTTAGAAGATCCATTTATAATTCACTATACCTCAGGCTCCACTGGGAAGCCTAAGGGTGTAACCCATGTCCACAAGGCCATGCTTGGCCACTATCAAACAGCCAAATGGGTGCTGGATTTAAGTGATGAAGACTTGTTCTGGTGCACAGCAGACCCTGGCTGGGTAACAGGCACCTCTTATGGGGTTTTTGGACCATGGCTCAATGGCGTTAGTCAAGTTGTATATGGTGGTGGATTTGATGCAGTGAGCTGGTATAAAGTCATTGAAGAAAACAAGGTAAC
>JAWSUQ010000231.1:0-5215 GCA_033549265.1 Bacillota bacterium | reverse complement strand
TCACCCTTTCGTACCACTACTACATAATACTCTTCTGTATCCTCTTTGGAGCTTGGAGTCCCTAAGTATTGGTCCAGCCTCACTAATGGTAAGACATTACCTCTTAAAAGCATAACTTCTCGTTCTCTAATTCGCTTTATGTTCTGTTTAGTAACATGAGTAGTTTCATCAATTGAGCTTAGAGGAATAGCGTAAGTTTCAGCACCAACCTGAACTAGTAATGCTTGGATAATAGCTAATGTTAAAGGTAGCTTAATTGTGAATTTACTACCTTGACCATAATTGGTTTCTACATTAACTGATCCATTTAAAGCGTCAATTTTTGTTCTTACGGCATCTAACCCTACTCCACGTCCAGATACATCAGTTACCTTATTTGCTGTACTAAATCCTGATTGAAAAATTAAATTAATAATAGCATAGTCATCTAATTGTTGGGCCTCCGCCTGGGTTATCACCCCTTTTTCAATAGCTTTAGCTTTGATAACCTCTGGATTAATACCTTGACCGTCATCTTGAACCTCTATTACTACATTGTTTCCTTCATACCATGCTTCTAATTTTAGGGTAGCTTCAGCAGGCTTACCCTTATTTAAGCGGTTGTCTGGAAGCTCTATGCCATGATCAATAGCATTTCTCAGCAAATGCACTAATGGATCACCAATTTCATCAATAACTGTACGATCTAATTCAGTATCCTCGCCTTTAATAACTAAATTTACTTGCTTATTTAATTCTTTTGCCAGGTCTCTAACCATCCTCGGAAAACGATTAAACACTTGTTCCAATGGAACCATTCGTACTTTCATAACCACAGCTTGCAAGTCTGAAGTAATTAAATCAATATGTTCAATAGTTTCATTTAGCTCAGCTAAATGGTTTGCAGCTGAAATTTGTTCAAGCCGGGTCTTACTAATAACTAGCTCACCCACTAGGTTCATTAGGTTGTCTAATCGGTCAATATCTACTCGAACTGTTTGCATTGCTTTTGTTTTTCTAATTGAATCCTTTTCCACAGCCGCTCCAGATGGGACTACAGCTTTATCATTTTTGTCCTCAGCCATTACCTTAGATTCTGTAGCTTGCTTTACATCTGCATCACCTATCTTTATTTTTTCCACATAGGCTATACTAACTTCAGCTATTGACGACAATGCATGCTTTACCTTTTCAGATTCCTGTTTTGTAATTACTAATAATTCAAAACTATTATCGAATTTTTCGTCTTCGATTTCCTGCACTGTCGGAACTGCTTTAACTATTTCCCCTAGCTCCTCAACTTTTCTAAATACCATGAAAGCTCTAGCTACCTTCATTAGACAACTCTCATCTATCAATACTTTTATTTGAAAAGCCGGGTATCCCTTTCTTACTGCTTCTTTAATAATGGAGTCCTCATACTGATTCAATATAATTTCCATTACTTCTTTACTCTCTAATGCTTTTTCATAGTGTTCATCAATTTTTTCTGCTAGAGCTGCAGCCGTTTCTTCGGCAGTGACATCCTTAGCTTTTCCTTCCTCAATTCTTTTTAAGGATGCTATTAGTTCATCGGTGGCAATATCTCCACCCTCGCCATCAACAATACTTTGCACCATTTGCTCCAAACTGTCCAGGCACTTAAAAAGAACATCCATAACATGAGGTGTTACTTTTTCTTCACCAGTCCTTAGCTTCGAAAGCACATTTTCCATTAAATGGGTCAGTTCTGCCATTTTTTCAAAGCCCATAGTTGCTGACATTCCTTTTAGCGTATGCGCCGAGCGAAAAATTTCATCTAACAACTTCAGTTCTTCTGGGCTTTTCTCTAGTGCTAATAAACATTCATTTAAAGCTTGTAGGTGTTCTTTGGCTTCCTCAGTAAATATTTCGATGTATTGAGACATATCCATAAATTATTCCTCCTCCCTTACCTCAGTGATTTAATAATGGTACTAGTAATATCAAATATTGGTACTACTATGTCAACACAACCAGCTAGTACTGCTGCTTTAGGCATTCCGTAGACAACACAAGTAGATTCATCTTCAGCTATAGTTCTTCCTTTAATTTTGTTGATAAACTTCATCCCCTCAGTACCATCACTACCCATACCCGTTAAAATAACTCCAATTATATAACCCTTAAAGTTTTCACACACTGAGGTCATCATTACATTAACAGATGGCCTATGACCACTTACTAGGTTGTCTTTAGTAAGCTTTATTGAAATGCATTTTTGATTGTTATTTATCATGAGGTGATAATCTCCAGGTGCAATATATGCAAATCCAGGTTCTATTGCCTCGCCATGCTCAGCTTCTTTTACGGTGATTGCTGATAAAGAATTAAGTCTTTCTGCCAATGATTTAGTAAATCCTGGCGGCATATGTTGTACTACCAGGATCGGTGCAGGAAAGTTCTTTGGAAATAACGGTAGTACCTCCTGTAGAGCCTTTGGACCTCCTGTTGACGTTCCAATTAATACTATTTGATCAGCTTTATGAGGGCATTTTGACTTCAATAGGTTAACTGGCTTTATAGTTATATTTTTCTGAATGGTCAAAGGTTTATGAACGTTTACTTTTGCTGCTAATTTAATCTTGCTGATTAACTCTGCTTTAAGCTGAGACATATCAAAGCCTACTGGCTTTAAGATAAAATCGACCGCTCCTTTTTCTAAGGCCTTAACAGTAGCCTCAGTTCCTTCACTGGTTAGACTACTTAGCATTATCACAGGTAGCTCATATTTAGTCATTATTAGTTCTAATGTCGTAAAGCCGTCCATTACTGGCATTTGTACATCTAATGTAATTACATCTGGCTTAAGACTTTCTATTTTAGCTAATGCGTCTATGCCATTGCGAGCAGTACCTATTACCTCAATACTTTTGTCGAAAGAAATTATATCAGATAGCACCTGCCTCATAAAAGCAGAGTCATCTACTACTAATACCTTTGTCTTCGCCATAACTACACCTCTTTTACAGCAAGCCTTTTCTCCTCATCTGTCTTTGCCAATCAAAAACAAATTTAATTATTTTATCCCGGTCTGACTCGGGGATATTGATAAATTGTACCCCTACTGCGTATAAGCCCTGCAAGTGTTCCTCAGACATAGCACTAACTCTTACAGCTTTGCCATATAAGATAAGCATTTCCCCCGATAGAGAAAGATTAATTTTCAAAAGATTATGCTCTTTTATTTGAACTTTTGTTAATAATTTTAACCCTCCACCACTAATATCAATTGTTTTGGCTTCATGCAATTCTACCTCTGCTAAATCATCAAATCGGCCACTTGTGATACCAAATTTTAAAGGCATAACTACGTTTATTCTTACAAAATCTCTACGCTGCACTCTAATTACTTTATCAGAATCAGGCTGCTCTAATAGTAACATTGGTAATGGATCATTTACCCGTTTTTTTATAGTAGCAGGAAATATATAAACACAGATGTCGTCTCCATACGAGATTTTCACTGTTTCTCCCACCGACAACATGACAAGGTTGCCACGTTCAATAGGATTAGCTATCCATATTCCTTCCGAATTAATTTCCTCTATCCGACTTTTGTAAACTTTTCGAGACGAGCTTCCTTCTACTTCTACCTCTAGTAATTTGTTAACTGTCAGGTTTTTGAGCAAAAAAATCCTCCTTTCAGTCTCTTAGTTTTAGTAATGCAGTAGCTTTTTTCATAAAACTTACAATACCATTTGCCTTTTGCTGTTTGACCGGCAAATTACAAAAACTAGCCGCAATATTGAACAGAGAATGAGAAATTTTAGATTGTGGGTATGATAGGATAAATGGAACCTGATCCTTTACTGCCTGACTTACTTTGCCATCAAGAGGCAAATACCCTAAAGTCGATAGTGAATAATTCAAGAACTTGCTAGCAGCCATCTCAAGCTTCCTAGAAGCTATCTGACCTTCAATGTCATTTTCTACTCTATTAACTACTAGATGAATTTTATGATGTTTATCCCATTTTTGTCTAACCATTACTTTCAATACACCGTATGCATCTGCAATGGCAGGGGGCTCTGGAGTGGTTAACAATATTACTTCGTCAGCAGCTAGCAAAAAGCTTAGTACATTTTTAGAAATTCCTGCCCCAGTATCAATTAATAAAATATCAGCTTTGCCCTCTAGTTCCTCCATCTGTTGAATAAATTCCCATATCTGTTCCTTATCTAAATCGGCTAATTCTGCTATACCGGATCCTCCAGGTATAATTGATAACCCGTTGGGCCCATTTATTATTATTTCATCTAATTTATTAGCACCTGCAAGGACATGATAAAGATTAACATTAGGAGTCAGCCCTAATACTAAATCCACATTAGCCATACCAAGGTCCGCATCTAGAATCATTACATTTAAGCCATATTCAATTAAAGATAAGCCAAAATTAATAGTAAAGTTTGTTTTGCCTACTCCACCTTTACCACTAGTAATGGCAATTACCTTGGTCTTTCTTTCAGTACCTGAAATAGTGTCCTCAACCTTACTTTTTAGGTTTCTGCTCATAATACGTAATTTAAGCGCCTGATCTTTCATATAACACTACCCTTTACTATTATGTTTGCAATTCGTTGAGGATTTGCTAACTCTATATCATCAGGAACATTTTGACCTGTAGTAAGATAGGACAAGGCCTTTTTGGATTTATAAGAAATATTTAATAATGGTCCAAAGGTAGAAGTTTCATCAAGCTTAGTAAATATTATTTTATCGATAATAATATCACTACTATATTTATCAACAATTTCATACAAATCTATATTTTTACTGGCAGCAGATAATACTAGTACTTTCTCAATATCAATCGTAGTGTCATAATTTAAAAAGCTTCTTAATTCTGACATGTGCAGCTGGTTTTTATGACTTCTTCCAGCTGTGTCAATCAATACTATGTCCTTTTCTGCAAATTTTGCCAATCCTCTCTTCATTTCTTCTGGTGTAAACACTACTTCTAACGGTACACCAATAATCTCGGCATATGTTTTTAGTTGCTCCACTGCGGCTATTCGATATGTATCTGCGGTAATTAATCCAACCTGTTTCTTTTCTAATATTGTAAAATGAGCAGCTAGCTTAGCAATAGTAGTGGTTTTGCCTACACCTGTTGGACCTATAAAGGCTACCTTTTTCTGCTTCTCAGCGGATATATCAATAGGAGCAACATTCTTTAGCATATCTTCTATTAAATCAATCAGAAAACTTTGAC
>JAWSUQ010000230.1:0-5221 GCA_033549265.1 Bacillota bacterium | reverse complement strand
GGAGGTTGCCGCAAAGCTAAATATTGATAGAACATTTATATCTCGATTAGAAAAAATGGGAGAAATTAGAAAAGGCAATTCAATTGCAGTTATTGCTTTTCCTGTTTTAAACAAAGATCAATTGCTCCAGCTGCTTAAAAAGCACGGCATCGATTATCATCTAGTTATGACAGAGACTGAACGATGGAATTTCGTGAAAAATAGAAGTGGGATAGAACTGCTAAATGAAATAACAGATATTTTAGCTAAACTGAAGGATTTTGATGCTATTATTATGATTGGAAGCAATCAGCGAGTAAAGATTTTCGAAGCTCTTTTTAGCCAAAAGGTCATCGGGATAGAAATTGGTGAATCACCGATAGAAGAAGACAGAAATGTAAATCTAGTTAAACTAGAAGAAATTATTAATAGTATTCAGGTCTAGGGGGGATGTTCTTGTGAAGAAGGTTGTGAGCGTTAGCCTAGGTTCTAGCAAACGGGATCACCAAGTAGAGATAGAACTATTAGGTGAAATGATCTCTATAAAGCGAATAGGGACAGATGGAGATATTGATAAAGCTATTGCCATGATCAAAGAATTAGATGGACACGTTGATGCCTTCGGCATGGGAGGGATAGACCTTTACATATATGCTGGGAATAAAAGATATACCTTAAAAGATGCTGTCAAAATTGCTAATGCGGCCAAAAAAACGCCGATAGTTGATGGTAGTGGACTGAAGAATACTTTGGAAAGAAAGGTCATTAAATACTTACATAATACTGGCCTTATTGATTTTAAGGGAAGCAAGGTACTGATGGTTAGTGCAGTAGATAGATTTGGAATGGCTGAAACAGTAGTGGCATTAGGGAGCGAAGCTACATTTGGAGACTTGATTTTCGGTTTAGGTATTCCTATTCCCCTCAAGTCTTTAGATACTCTTGAAAAAGTAGCAAGTATTATAGTACCTGTTATTAGTAGGTTGCCCTTTAAGCTGCTATATCCAACTGGAGCTAAGCAGGACGTTCGGATTACCAAATTTGAACGGTATTATTTAGCAGCAGATATTATAGCAGGAGACTTTCACTTTATTAAAAAGCATTTGCCTCAAAGGCTAGAAGGTAAAATTATTATTACTAATACAGTTACCCAAGATGACCTAAAAATTTTAAGCGCCGCTGGTGTGAAGACTTTGATTACTACTACCCCGGATTTAAACGGAAGGTCTTTTGGCACTAATGTAATGGAGGGAGTCTTAGTTAGCTTGGCGGATAAATCAGTAGATAAATTGACAGTAACTGACTATGAGGCCCTTATAGATAAGCTTGCTCTTAGGCCCCGGATATTAGACTTACAAGCCATGACAACAGCTAATTAACTTAAATTAAGAATAAGGAGTAACGTAAATGGATAAGTTTGCTTTTATTATACACCCTATAGATACTGCTGATATAACTAGAAAATTTAGTCTTGCTGATAAACTCCCTACCCCTTGGATTGAAAGGATAATGACCTTTCTGCCGCCTGTTAAGGCATCATATATTACGGGAGTAGAGTCTCCTTACGCAGGTATCGAAGGCTGGTTTGTTGGATGCACCTTGAATGCAAAGCAAATGTTAGCATTGCCTACGGACTTCGTTGTTAAAAAGATAATTCAGTCAGGCAAGATGGCAGAAAAGCTAGGGGCTAAAATAGTAGGATTAGGAGCTATGACCTCGGTGGTAGGAGATGCAGGGCTAACAATTGCTAAAAATTTAAGTATTCCTGTTACTACAGGAAACAGCTACACAGTTGCAACTGCCATAGAAGGGACCAAAAAAGCTGCTGAAATTATGGGTGTAGATCTGAAAAAGGCGAAAGTAACTATAGTTGGAGCTACTGGCTCAATCGGAGCAGTATGTGCGCAACTTTTGGCACGAGAGGTAAGAGACCTCAATCTGATTGCACGAAATCACGTTAAGCTTGAAAAGCTTGCAAAAAAATTAATATATGATTATGGACTTGCAGTAAATGTAACTAGTGATATTAAAAGTGTGTTACCCACCTCTGATATCGTTATAGCAGTTACTGGTGCAGTAGAGACTGTCATTGAGCCTGAATATTTAAAGCCAGGTTGCATAGTGTGTGATGTAGCTAGGCCAAGGGATGTATCAAAGTCTGTTATAGAAAAAAGAGATGATGTCTTAGTGATCGAAGGAGGAGTTGTAGAAATTCCTGGAGATGTGGAATTTAACCTTAACTTTGGTTTTCCGCCGAAGACAGCATATGCCTGTATGGCGGAGACTATGATTCTCACTTTAGAAAAGAGATTTGAAAATTTTACCTTAGGGCGAGATTTATCAATAGGGCAAGTAGAAGAAATAAGCAAGCTGGCAGACAAGCATGGTTTTAAGCTGGCTGGTTTTAGAAGCTTTGAAAAGGCAGTATCTGATGAACAAATTACCAGTATAAAAAAACGGGCGGGAGAAAAAATAAGAAAGCTATGTCCTGTATCTAACATATGAGAAAGAAAGTAATAATAGCTAGAAAAATAAGTAAATTGCTTGACAAATACTATTTTTGCTTTATATAATTAACAAATAAGAGTTAGGAATGGGCCTGTAAGCACTGCAACTTATTCAGTTGCAGTGCTTGTTATAATAGTTAAGCCCATTTTTTCCCTATACTAACACAGAATATCTAGTCCAATAATATCATATATTGATTATCGTAGAATCTTTGACTAGAGAAAAGGGGAGCGAGAAAAATGATTGAAAAAGAAACCTTATTAACATTAGCAGGTCTAAAGAAACTGGAAGATGAACTAGAATACTTAAAATCAGTCAAGAGGCGGGAAGTAGCAGAGCGAATCAAGCAGGCTATCGAATTCGGAGACATTAGTGAGAATTCTGAATATGAAGATGCAAAAAATGAACAGGCATTTATTGAAGGAAGAATTCTAACGCTAGAAAAGAAGCTGCGAAATGCTAGAGTAATTGGTGAAGATGAAATAGCTACAGATGTAGTTTCAGTAGGTGCAACTGTTATGTTGAAGGATTTAGAGTTTAATGACGAAATAGAATATAAAATTGTTGGCACAGAGGAAGCTGATCCCGCTGATAATAAAATCTCTAATGAGTCACCAGTTGGGAGGGCTATTTTAGGGCAAAAGGCAGGTTCTATAGTAGAGGTTACTGTCCCTGCAGGTGTTATAAAGTACGAAATACTGGATATTAAATAAGCAATTATAATATATAATATAAGTTGCTGTCGGTTACAAAGGAGGAACAAAGTTGGAGCTTCAGGAATTAAATGAATTACTTCAGGTGCGACGCGAGAAAATGATTGAGCTAAAGGATAAAGGAATAGATCCTTTTGGTGTAAAATTTGTACCAGAACAAAAGACACAAGAGATACTTGAAAACTACGATAAATTTGCAGACGAAAATGTAGTAATAGCTGGTAGGATTATGGCTAAGAGAGGACATGGCAAAGCAGGATTTGCACAGCTACAGGACTTATCTGGTCAAATTCAAATATACGTACGACAGGACATGGTAGGAGAAGAGCAATATGACTTATTTAGCAAGTTAGATATAGGAGACATATTGGGAATTGCTGGCGTAGTATTTACTACGCAAAAAGGGGAAATAACAGTCAAAGCAAGCAAGGTAGTTTTGCTATCTAAATCATTAAGACCTTTGCCAGAAAAATGGCATGGCTTAAAAGATGTAGAAACTCGCTATCGCCAGCGTTACATAGATTTAATTGTTAATCCTGAAGTGCGTAATGTGTTTGTACTGAGAAGTAAAATAATTAAAGAAATGCGCAGTTTTTTAGATAACAGGGGATTCCTAGAGGTCGAAACCCCTTCGATGCACGCTATTGCCGGCGGAGCCTCTGCCAGACCATTTATTACTCATCATAATGCCCTAGACTTAGACCTATATATGAGAATTGCTTTAGAGCTTCACTTAAAGCGCTTAATAGTTGGTGGGATGGAAAAAGTCTATGAGATAGGCAGGATTTTTAGAAATGAAGGCATTTCCACAAGGCATAATCCTGAATTTACGATGATTGAGCTTTACGAAGCTTATGCTGATTATCATGATATGATGAAGCTGACTGAGGATATGATAGCCCATATTGCCCAAAAAACATTAGGGACTACA
This sequence comes from Bacillota bacterium, assembly GCA_033549265.1. GTDB lineage: Bacteria > Bacillota > Desulfitisporia > Desulfitisporales > JAWSUQ01 > JAWSUQ01. The sequence goes on along the minus strand of JAWSUQ010000230.1, from coordinate 1,090 downwards.
GTAATTACATATCAAGGACAAGAAATAGATCTTACGCCTCCTTGGAATAGAATTACTATGCTTGATGCAGTCAAGCAGTATGCTAAAGTTGACTTTGCCAATGTAGATGATAGCCAAGCTAGGGAAATGGCAAAATCTTTGAACATTCATGTAGAAGTTGATGAAACTAAAGGAAATGTATTAAATAAAATATTTGAAGAGTTTGTTGAGCCTCATTTAACTCAACCTACTTTTATTATGGATTACCCTATTGAAATTTCTCCCTTAGCAAAGAGAAAAAAGGATAACCCGGGTTTTACATATCGCTTTGAAGCCTTTATAGTTTGTCGAGAGCTGGCTAATGCCTTTTCTGAGTTAAACGACCCAATTGATCAAAAGGAGCGTTTTGCAAAGCAGCTAGAAGCTAGGGAAAAAGGGGACGAAGAGGCCCATATGATGGATGATGACTTTGTCAGAGCCTTAGAGCATGGGATGCCTCCTACCGGGGGTCTAGGGATAGGAGTAGACAGATTAGTTATGCTATTAACCGATGCTGCTTCTATTAGGGATGTAATTTTATTCCCTACCTTAAGACCAAGACAAGAATAAGTACCCAAAACTAATAAAGTACATTCAAATCATATCGATAGATAATGAAAGGTTTGCTATATCAGCAGACCTTTTTTTGCGGCTTACCCATATCACCTTAATGAATTTGGCGTAAGTCTATTTTTAAATGTGTTATTTTTATATATTTGTGAGAAATAAAGAGATATACTGATCTTGGAAGACTAAAACTTTATTAAACTAGCATAATTGCTAATTTTTAAAATTGAATCTCATTGCTAACCATGTTATATTATTCATTGTCCCTCAGGACATATTACAAAAAACGAAAATTAACTTTATTTACCAAGTGGAAGTTGCTTGACATTAGTTAAATTTCGAAGTATAATTTAGAACTAGATTGTGGTCTTTGAAAACTAAACAGTTGTGCATTGTCAGTGATAAAAAGACAAGACTGGATTAAATAGATTTTAACCAGCGAAAAAATCTCGTCAAAAGATGAGTAACAGATCTAACTAAGATCTAAATCAAGTAATCTGCTCGA
>JAWSUQ010000229.1:0-5235 GCA_033549265.1 Bacillota bacterium | reverse complement strand
ATCCAGTTAGCTAAATTGCCCTGCTGGTCAACTTCAAGAGCACCAAGAACTGTGACATCCACATGCCCGCCACGAATGATGCAAAAGGAGATAGCGCTGTCGAAAAAGGCACCACCGGGTTTGATGGTAACAGGCTGAGCACCGGCATTAGTTAGATCAGGATCTATATTTTCAGGTGCAGGGGCAGGACCGAGGCCAATGAACCCATTTTCTGACTGAAAAATTACGTTGATGTTGGGGTTGACATAATTGGCCACTATAGTGGGCAAACCTATGCCCAGATTAACTACATCACCATCCTTAAGCATTTTTGCAACCCTTTTAGCTATTACTTCCCGTGGATTCAATTTGCTTCACCACCTTTTACTATGGCATCTACAAAAATTCCTGGCAGCATTACTTGATCAGGATCTATATCCCCTACAGCCACTACTTCTTCTACCTCAGCTACTACGTAGTTTGCGGCAGTAGCCATAATAGGGTTAAAGTTTCTGGCAGCCTTGCGAAAGATAAGGTTGCCGGCAGTATCAGCCTTATAGGCTTTTATTAGAGCGACATTGGCTCTAAGAGGCAGCTCCAGCAAATAATCCTTGCCCTCTATAGTTATTACTTGTTTATCGGTTTCTACTACTGTACCAACACCAGTTGGGGTCAAAAAGCCTCCTAATCCAGCACCACCGGCGCGAATTGCTTCAACTAAAGTTCCTTGAGGAACCAATTCAACTTCAAGCTCACCTGAATGCATTAACCTGCCTGTCTCAGGATTAAGGCCAATATGTGAAGCTACTATTTTATTTAGCCGCCGCTGTTGAACTAGTAGGCCTATTCCAGTGTCTGGAGTACCGCTATCATTAGCAATAACAGTTAGCTGACGGACACTTGTCTCTAACAAAGCTTTTATGAGGTGGTGCGGTGAGCCCACACTCATAAAACCGCCGATAAAAAGAGTTTGGCCATCTTTTATTGGCTTCACAGCTACCGTAGCTTCTAGTAATTTTGACAATTGCTTTCACCTCCATTAAACTTGGCTATTAAATATTTATAACAATATGATAAGCAAGTAACGTGCCAAAGGATTGAATATTATGAAATATAAGTAAAATGAAGCCCGGCCAGTTTTTTTGCGAGGGGAAATTAAAGAAGATAATACAGATTTGTATTATCTTCTTTAGGAAAAAACAAGGGGCTTATTTGAAAGAGAGATATAGACAGAAGAATTAGTAATTCAAAGTTGAATTATTGTAATCCAGTATTGGATTAGATATTATATCTTTTTGCTTTCCGCACTATAGTTGGTTGACTTACACCAAGGGCCTTTGAAGCTTTATAGGTACTTCCATATTTGGCTAAAGCCTGCTGAATAAGCAGCTTTTCCAATGATTTAAGAGCTTCTGTCAAGTTTTCCGTCTGGTTAATCCCAGCAATGTTGGGGTCTCCTTTTTTTGTCATTAGGGCTGTGATGTCTATGCTTGTGACAATGTTGCTGCTGCTGACTACTACAATTCTTTCAAGAGTATTACGAAGCTCCCGAACATTTCCCGGCCAATCATATTGGAGTAGGCTACTATAAGCGTCGTAAGTTAGGGAGACATTTTTAGTGTATAAGCTATTAAAGGTTTGGAGAAAAGAACTAGCTAGAATAGTGATATCGTCAGTTCGTTCTCTAAGTGGAGGTATATAGATTGGCAATACATTAAGTCGATAGTATAGGTCTTCTCTGAAGGTGCCCTCTGTTACTTTTTGAAGCAAGTCATTATGGGTAGCGGCAATGATACGGATATTTAAATTAATAGATTGGGTGCTACCAATGCGGCTAACAGTTTTTTCTTGAAGTACTCTCAATAGCTTTACCTGTAAGGTTAAGGGCAAATCACCAATTTCATCTAACAGGATAGTACCGTGATTTGCTAATTCAAACATTCCGGGTTTGCCAGACTGCCCAGCACCGGTAAAAGCTCCCTTTTCATACCCAAATAACTCTGACTCCAGTAGAGTTTCTGGAATAGCACCGCAGTTTACTGTTATAAAAGGGCCTTGACAACGAGGGCTTCTGTTATGAATTTCTTTAGCTACTAGCTCTTTTCCTACCCCTGTTTCCCCTAGCAGTAAAACAGTGGCGTCAACTTGAGCTACCTTTTTTGCTAAAGTCAATACTTGTTCCATAGAATTACTTTGGTATACGATACCTGAATTACTGCCTTGTTGTATTTTTAGCTGCTCTAATTCAATTTGATAGAGTTTGGTCAAGTTTTTGCTTTTTTCTAGTTCTTCCTGTAGGTGGTTTAACTCAGAAATATCCCTGACAGTTGTAACTACTGAAATAATATCATTCTGCTCATTAACCACCGGCGTTCCTGTTATTAGCAGAGGCTTCTCGCCTTTAACCAGGTGCATAATAGTCACTGGAGAAAGCTTTTTTTCCTTCAAGATTTGCAATGTTACTGATTCAGAATATAGTCCTTGATCAACCAGCTCTTGCAAGTGCTTCCCTATTACCTCTTCTTGCTTAACTCCAGTAATTCTTTCATAAGACTTATTGATCCTAGTTGTATATCCATTGCCATCTGCAATGTAAAGCCCGTCATAAACCGCTTCAATGATGGTATCCAGTTCTTTATTCAATTTTTTTATTGTTGCCAACTCCTGGGAAATAGACTCTAGCTCTGATATATCCTGAAAAACCGCAATGGCGCCTACAACCTGGTTATTTTTAATGATAGGAGTTCTGTTAGATATGGCGGTAGCATGCTTAAGAATGATTTTTTGACTAAAGCTTGGTTTGCCTGATTTCAAAATCTCTAATAGTTTAGTGTCTGGGATGATCTCTTGAATATGTCTGCCTAGAGCCTGGGCTTTGGGAACACCGGTTAGTCTTTCCGCAGTACTATTGAATATTGTTAGACAGCCATTGATATCTATGGCGATGATACCATTATAAACTGACTCAATAATTGTACTAAGCCAATCTTCATATTGATTATTTTCAGTGGCTGTAGACATGAATGTAAAAACCTCCCTAGTTTAAATATTCTAATAATTCTATAAAAAACTTACAATACCTCTTTAAGTGATTATATTATGGCCCTCCCAGAACCTTACACAAAATTATTTGCATTCTCGATATTTTAGAGTATTTCAATACAAACCCTTTGCGTAAGGATAGTTTCGCTTTAAAGGGTGGAACAGCAATAAATCTGACGACTTTTAACCTGCCACGCCTGTCAGTATGGATTAGCATATTTCCAATATAAAAAAATACTTGACCACCTTTTCATTTCCATGATATTCTAAGGTTAATTCAAACTAGGTAAATTATACCTATTTGAATACTCCTAGGAAAGGAGGTGAAAAAGAGATGAACATACTACGTAAAAACAGAACAGCGGTTGGCAATATTGCCTTGGTGCTTTTTGTTGCCTTTATGTTTAGCTTCGCCTTTAGTGGAACTGCTAACGCTGCAGAATCCTTTAATGTATGGGTCAAGGATAAGAATGGCAATTATGTTCAAAACCCAACTGGCTCACAAGCTTCACTAGCTATCACTAGAGGTAACGACCTAACTTTAGACCTGCTAATACAACCTGTGACTCCAGGAGATTTCAATAGTATTCTATTTGAAATAGTTAATGTAGGTAATGGTACAGTGATGTCAGAAGTATACCTTTCTGATAACTCCATCATTAAATCAGTCTATGAGTCAGTATACGAGAATGTCTATAAGCTTGTATATAACTTTACAACTTCTGGCTTAACTGATGGTACATATGGGTTTGAGCTTGGTTTCTATCAAGCATCTGAAGTACTAAAGAGTGTTTATCTTGCTTTGGAGGTCAAACCACCTGTTACAAGTAGTCCTGGAACAGTTATAACTGCTCCAACGGAAGATACTTCATCAACTACTGAAACTGAAGCAGGCGATGTGGTTGTAGATGAAACTACTGACTCTGCAACTCTTACAGTAGAGGAAGAAAAGGTAACTAGTACTCTTAACGAAACTGGCAAGATAACTATTGAAATTCCTGCTACTGTGACTACAACTGAAAAGGTAGTGTCCCTACCACAGGCAGTAGTCAGTGCCGTTAAAGAAAAGAGTGCAACAATTGAAGTTAAGCTACCGGAAGTAACAGTTAATATTCCTGCTGCAGCTTTGGCTGTTGCAGAAATTAGTGGAGCTTCAGCTGATGCCAAGGTTAACCTGGTAATTAGTGCAGTTAAGGAAGAGGCTGTCAAGGAAATTGACGCTAATATCCCAGCGGCTAACAAGGCTAATCTGACTGGAGTAGCTCAAGTAATTGAGTTTAACCTATCAGTAGTTGAGGAAGGCAAAGCTGACGTAAAAGTAACTAAGTTTGCTCAAACGTTAACTGTGGAAATTCCATATCAGGCTAAAGCTGGTGTAGACGAAAGCAAGCTAGGGGTATATCGTTTAGCTGATGACGGTACTAGTTGGACTTACGTTGGAGGTAAAGTTGATGCCGCCAACAAGAAAGTATCTGTAAACCTTGGCTCCTTCAGTAAGTATACTGTTATGGAGTATAATAAGGTATTTGTTGATACATTCGGCCACTGGTCAAGAGCAGATGTTGAGTTAATGGCTGCTAAGCATATTGCTAAGGGCATTAACGACTTCCAGTTTGCGCCAAATAGCGAAACTACTCGTGCTGAATTTGCTACACTATTAGTTAGAGCGTTAGGTATAGCTGAAGAAAAGCCAGCTGTGGGCAAGTTTGTTGACGTAGCTAGCAGTGCATGGTACTTCGGTGCTGTGGAAGCTGCTGCTAAGGCAGGCCTAATCACTGGTTACGATGACAGTACCTTTAAGCCAAATGCCAACATTACTCGTCAGGAGATGGCAGCAATGATTGTCAGAGCTATGGAATATGCGGGTCAAAAGCCAGCCTATACTGAGGCTCAGATCAATCAAGCGCTAGCAGGCTTTGGTGATGCTGATCAAATCGGCAACTGGGCTAAGTCCGCTGCTGCCGTAGCCGCTAAAGAAGGCATTGTTAACGGTCGAACTGATGCTAACTTTGCTCCAACAGCTAATGCTACTAGAGCAGAAGGTATCGTTATGATTAAGCGTATGCTTACTAACTTTGGTGAGCTATAAGAAAAGGTTACATTAAAATGCAGGTTTCTCTGATGTGCTCAGAGGAACCTGTTTTTTTATTCTTATTCTTGTTAAAATGTATTCCAAAAAAAGGCAAAAAGTCTCGAAGGAAAATTTAAAGTCCG
>JAWSUQ010000228.1:2515-5248 GCA_033549265.1 Bacillota bacterium | reverse complement strand
TGATGCAGAAGCAACATATGCTGTTATGCTGACAAAAGAACACGAACAGATTAATTGGCAGCAAACTGCTGAGGAAATAGTGAACCATGTTAGAGGAATGAATCCTTGGCCAGGAGCATACACAATACGCAAGGGAACAAGGGTTAAAGTCTATGAAGCTAGTATTGTTGATGTAATTGCAACTGATTGCAGACCTGGAGAGGTAATAGCCATCGATGATACAGGGATTATTGTAAAAGCTAGGGAAAAGGCCGTGAAAATTATAAATTTACAGCCCGCTGGAAAGAGAATTATGGCAGCACAGGAATATCTTCGAGGTAGTAATGTGGAGATAGGAGAAATATTGGAAAGCAGCTAGGATGTGAACTGAATGAACATTAAAAAAAGAATATTTATCGGATTAATTGGAGTAACTTTGTTTGCTTTCCTAATGCTGATGGCAGTAATTTGGCTTTTGATTATGAATGAAGTTAATGCATTGCAGAACCTGCTTTTGATTAGCTTTGGTGCCATCAGTACTATATTTATCTTTGTGGTAGGATTAGGCTTAATAGCTTTAGTATGGTCTCTTTGGCATGCCAAACCAATCCCTACCTTACAAACATTTATTCAAGTAACAACAGATTGGCTTTTTCCTTTCGCCCTGAAGATAGGGAAAATTTTTGGCATCGATCAAGATACTATTAAGAGCTCTTTTATTGAAGTAAATAACCAATTGGTGCAAGCTAAAATGATAAAGGTTGAGCCAAAAAGGCTACTGATACTAGCGCCCCATTGCCTACAAAAGAGCAACTGCCCTCATAAAATAACAGTTGATGTATCCAATTGCCAAAGGTGTGGCAAGTGCTGTGTTAATGGGTTGTTAGATATATCTAAGAAGTATGGGGTTAAGGTTGTGGTAGCTACAGGAGGAACCTTTGCTAGGAAGTTTATTATGGAATTTAGGCCAAAAGCAATTATAGCGATTGCCTGCGAAAGAGACCTAACTACTGGTATTCAGGATACTGGGACTTTGCCAGTTATAGGCATTATTAACATTAGACCTGAGGGACCTTGCTGGAATACTGTGGTTAATATAGCCAAAGTTGAAGAGGCGGTAGCATTTTTAACCCATTCTAACAATTTGCTTTATAACGTTAAGACCGTTACTAAGACCCCCACTCATTTTTGTAAGTGATAGAACCGATTAAATAGATTTAAACTGGACCAACCAATTATGTTTTTTAAAAGAAAAAGGAGGTAAACTAAAATGACAATGCTATTATTAATAATTGCTATTATTTTGCCTATGTGGGCCCAATTTAAGGTGAAAAGTACTTTTAATAAATATATCAAAGTGGCAGCTTCTAAAGGATACACAGGTGCTGATGTTGCTAAGAGGATCCTACAAAGTGAAGGATTATATGATGTAACCGTTGAGGTGACTCAAGGGTACTTAAGTGATCACTATGACCCTCGGCATCGAGCGGTTCGATTGTCCCAAGAGGTATATCAGGGAAGATCAATTGCTGCATTAGGTGTAGCTGCCCACGAGGTAGGGCATGCTATCCAGCATGCAGACAGCTACGGTCCGCTAGAAATAAGGTCTTCATTAGCGCCGGTAGCTAGTTTCAGCTCTAAAGCAGCCTTTCCCTTAATTTTAATTGGGTTATTTATGGGTCAACCAGCTTTTATAAATTTTGGGATATATTTTTTTGTGGCAGTAGTGTTCTTTCAATTAGTAACTTTGCCAGTTGAGTTTAATGCCTCAAGTAGAGCTGTATTAGCCCTTGAAGGAGGAGGCTTTCTGGCTTCAAATGAAGTGGCGCCAACAAAAAAAGTGTTAAGTGCTGCTGCATTTACTTATGTTGCCGCAGCTCTAGTTGGGATTCTGGAGCTAGTTAGATTAATTTTAATTTCCAGAATGCTTGGAGGAGATGAATAAAATTGAATTATAACAATATCAGCAGTGGCAGAGAGCTAAGTATTCACATCCTGCTTGAAATAATTAACAAAGATGGATTTGCTAATATAGCTATGGATTCCTTTTTGAATAAAAGCAAGCTTTCTAAAGCGGAACGATCCTTTACCACCCAGCTGGTATATGGATGTATGCGTCATTACAATACCCTAAATTGGATCTTAGAGCAATTTGTAGGCCTGAAGATAAAGAAGATAAAGCCTGTTATAAAAGTCATTTTATTAAGTGGCATATATCAGCTTATTTATTTAGATAAGGTGCCAGATAGTGCGGTATGTAATGAGGCCAGCAAGCTTGCCCGCAAATACGGACACCAAGGAATAGTAGGTTTTGTTAATGGGGTACTTAGAAATGTAGCTCGCCAAAAGGATAATATCTCTTATCCTGCTGCTGATAGTGAACCTGTAAACCATATAGCAATTAAATACTCCCATCCTCATTGGCTAGTTTCTCGTTGGCTGGAGCGATATGGTTTTGATAGTACTGTTAAATTATGTAAAAAAAATAACAATCCAGCTCCAGTTTGGTTAAGGTGTAATACTTTGAAAATTAACCCTATTGACTTATTTGATAAATTAACCAAAGCAGGCATTGCGGCACAGAGAAGCCAATACGCCCCTGAGGGAATTAGTGTCCATAACTTTGATACTATTTCCAGCTTGCCTGGATATGATGAGGGTGAGTTTACAGTTCAGGATGAAAGCTCCATGGTGGTGGCCCACATATTAAGACCTAATGCGGGTGCTCAGGTGATAGATGCTTGTAGTGCACCG
>JAWSUQ010000228.1:0-2505 GCA_033549265.1 Bacillota bacterium | reverse complement strand
GGGGGGGAAAACAACTCACCTAGCTCAATTGATGGATAATGAAGGTGTTATTAAAGCATTTGATATCTATGAGCATAAAATAAATTTAATTGCCGAAACAAGTAAAAGGTTAGGAATAAAAATAATCGATGCTAGTGTAAAAGACGCTACAGCTCTTGATTTAGAATTACCAGAATGGGCCGACTTTGGACTAGCTGATGTACCTTGTAGTGGTACAGGAGTATTGGGACGAAGAGCAGATGCCCGCTGGCGTAAGGAACCTAGTCAATTAAATGAACTACCGCAGCTACAGCTTAAGATACTACATTCGGTCAGCAAGTGTGTAAAGCAAAATGGAGTATTAGTTTATAGCACCTGTAGTATTGAGCCAGAAGAAAATTTAGGAGTGATCTCTTCCTTTCTTAAGGAAAATCAAAATTATCAGCTGCATCCAATTGAATCTCTGCTGCCTTTTTCTTTAGATAGTGAAGATCAGAAACAGGCTGAGTCCGGTTATTTTCAATTTTTGCCCCATGTACATGGCACCGATGGATTTTTTGTAGCTCGGCTGATTAGGATTAAATAATTAAATTAGTGGGAAGCTAGAACAGACGTGGGGGTCTGTTCTTTTATAAAATCAGCAAAAAAGAGGAAATTGCTTTCTGATAGAGAATAAAAAGGGGTAGACTTTGTGGAACATAAAGAAAACCAGAAAAAAACTATTTGTGATTTTACTCTAGATCAATTGGTCTCAGAGCTAGAACAAAAAAATATCCCTGGCTTTAGGGCTAAGCAAATTTTTAATTGGGTTTACGATAAGGGAGTTACTGAGTTTAATCAGATGACTAACTTATCTCAGCAGTTGCAATTTCAGTTGGCTGAAAGCTATCAAATTATGCCAATAGCTATCAGTAAAAAGCAGACATCGTCAGATGGAACTACTAAGCTTCTATATAAACTTAATGATGACGAAGCAGTCGAATCTGTGCTGATGACATATGGCGACTTAAGTAATCCTGAAAGGATTACTGTTTGTGTTTCAACCCAAGTAGGCTGTGGCATGGGTTGTTCCTTTTGTGCTACAGGACTGGGAGGATATAAAAGAAATTTGAGCGAGGGAGAAATATTAGGGCAGATTTTAGGTTTTCAGCAAGCTTTAAAGGAAATAGATAATTCGTTTAGAGTAAGTAACGTTGTTTATATGGGGATGGGGGAACCGTTATTAAACTACGATAACGTAGTTAAGTCCATTCGCATGTTAAACGCTAAGGAAATTTTCAATATTTCTTATAGACGTATTACTGTTTCAACCTGTGGTTTAGTTCCTCAAATAAGAAGCTTGGCTCATGAAGACCTTCCAATCGTGCTAGCTATCTCCTTACATGCAACAACTGATTCCCTCAGGAATCAATTAATGCCTATCAATAAGAAATATCCATTAGATCAGCTGATTGAGGCTTGTAGATACTACTTTAATCAGACTGGCCGGAAGCTAACCTTTGAATATATTATGCTTGACAATATTAACGATTACTATGCGGATGCAGAAAGGTTAGCTTTATTAACCAAAGGTTTTTCAGTAAATGTAAATCTAATTCCCTTCAACCAGGTTAATGAGTCTGGTTTTAAAAGAAGTGATAGAAATAGAGTTAATAAATTTGCCGGTTACTTAAAACAGCAGGGTGTAGAAACAGTAATTAGAGAAGAAAAAGGCGGAGATATTTTAGCTGCTTGTGGTCAATTAAGGCAGGCGCAGCAGTATAACAGAGGTGACATATGATTGCTTTTGGTTTAACTGATAAAGGACATATCAGAAAGTCAAATGAGGATAGCTTTCTATGCTGTAAGCGCAGAAACCTTTTTGTGGTGGCTGATGGGATGGGTGGACATGTAGCAGGGGAAGTGGCTAGTAAGGTAGCTATTCAAACTATAAATGCTCGACTATGTCACGATGTGATTGAAAATTGCAATGAAAATCTGTACCAGGCAGTGTTAGAGGCTAATACTGAGGTTTATAGCATGTCTACTGAGAATAATGAATATGATGGCATGGGAACAACTTTGACAGCTGTATTAATTGACGATGCCAAGGCTTATATAAACCATGTAGGTGATAGTAGAGCCTATTTAATCCGTCAAGGCGGTATTAATTTATTAACAAAAGACCATTCGTTAGTATCTGAACTAGTAAGGTCAGGACAAATTACAAGTAAGGAAGCAGAAAGCCATCCCCAGAAGCATATGCTAACTAGAGCTTTAGGAACAAGCCCTATTGTAAAGGTAGATCGCCTGGAGTATGATCTAGCACCTCAGGATTATATAGTACTGTGCACTGATGGATTAACTAACCATGTATCTGAACAACTTATATTAGAAGTAATAAAAAATAATGAAATCCATAGGGCTGCAGAAAGCTTAGTTAATATGGCACTAGAAGAAGGCGGTCTCGATAACATAACAGTAATAATTGTAAAGGTATAATTGGCACTGATAGAGCCAAGGGGTGAGAAGGTTGAATTTGATTGG
>JAWSUQ010000227.1:2315-5252 GCA_033549265.1 Bacillota bacterium | reverse complement strand
GCATGTTAACCGCTACACCACAGCTCCTGGCTGTTGTAAAAAAATTTGCTGGTGGGCGATGACGGGATCGAACCGCCGACCCCCTGCTTGTAAGGCAGGTGCTCTCCCAGCTGAGCTAATCGCCCAAAAAAAAAATTGGTGACCCATACGGGATTCGAACCCGTGTTACCGCCGTGAAAGGGCGGTGTCTTAGACCCCTTGACCAATGGGCCACATTAAAGTGGTGAGCCATGATGGACTCGAACCATCGACACCCTGATTAAAAGTCAGGTGCTCTGCCAACTGAGCTAATGGCTCATGAAGTTGTACTTCATGGAGGCTGTTGTTGAAAGGTGTGCCTCACAAGTACTTATAATACATGATAGACAACAAAGTGTCAATGGTTATTTCAAAAAAATAAAGTAGCAAATTTTGCTACTACAAAAGTCCTTAATAACATTAAGGCTTCGCCTTTATTTTATATTTTGGCGAAGCCTTAAAATGATAAGTTTATCTCATTTTACTAAAATAAATTTTCTACTACGATTGTTTGATCTCTCTTTGGCCCTACTGCGATAATGGCAGATTTTACTCCTGTCAGTTCTTCAATTCTGCTAATATAGTTCTGGGCCTTTTCAGGCAGTTCATTGAAGCCCCTTGCTTTAGAAGTGTCCTCTAGCCAACCAGGCATCTCCTCATAAATAGGCTCACATTGAGATAAAACTTTTAAGCTACTAGGGAATGCCGTTAACACTTCCCCTTGATACTGATATCCTGTACATATTTTAATGGTGTCAATCTTATCTAATACATCTAGCTTTGTAAGAGCTACATGATCTATTCCGCTAATCCGCACCGCATACTTAAACATCACTACATCAAACCAGCCGCATCTTCTAGGCCGCCCAGTAGTTGTGCCAAATTCCCAGCCAGCCTTTCTAATAGCTTCTCCCACTTCATCCATCAATTCGGTGGGAAAAGGACCTTCCCCAACTCTAGTGGTATAGGCTTTAGCCACTCCTAGCACTTTGTTAATTCTAGTAGGACCAACCCCTGCACCAATACATGCGCCCCCTGCAATTGGATGAGAAGAGGTAACAAAGGGATAAGTACCGTGATCAAGGTCTAGCAATGTACCTTGAGCGCCCTCGAATAAAATATTTTTGCCTTCATCGTAACCATCATTAATTAATAAGGAGGTGTCGGTGACAAAATGCTTGATCTGCTGTCCATATTGGTAGCTCTGCTCTAAGACCTCTGCTAATTCTAAGCCTGCCACACCATATATCTTCTCTAATAGATGGTTTTTTTGCTCTAGCACTACAGCTAATTTAGCTGCTAGCTCATCTTTATCTAACAGGTCTATAATCCGAATACCAACTCGAGCAGACTTGTCCATATAGCATGGCCCAATGCCTCGCTTAGTTGTGCCAATTTTATTAGCTCCTCGCCGCTCCTCTTCTAGCTCATCTAGCATCTTATGATAAGGCATGATTACATGGGCATTTGTGCTAATACGCAAGCCCCCAGTTTCAATGCCTAGTTCCTTTAAGTAAGATAATTCCTTTAGCAGCACCTCTAAATCTATTACTACCCCATTGCCAATAACACAGGTGGTACCAGGATAGAGAATACCCGAGGGAATCAAGTGCAGCTTGTATTCAGTATCACCTACCACCACTGTATGACCTGCGTTGTTTCCCCCTTGATATCGCACTACTACATCGGCTTTCTCCGCTAAGAAATCTGTTATTTTTCCTTTACCTTCGTCACCCCATTGGGCACCAATTAACACAACTGTAGACATTGTCCACCTCCATAGAATCTGCAACAGAAATTTCCTCTATAATAATTATACCATATAATATATATTTGCATTTTTGCAAATGCAAATTCATTTATGATAGTATTTGTTACTTATTGCCTAATATTCTTCCTACATAAACACCACTGGCTGATGCCTGTGATAAAGAGTGAGTTACACCAGAGCTATCACCTAAGACATATAATCCTTCCACAATTGTTTCTAGGTTATCATCAACCTGAACCTTGGAATTATAGAATTTTACTTCAACGCCATATAGCAGTGTATCTTCATTAGCAGTGCCTGGTGCTATTTTGTCTAAAGCATATATCATTTCTATAATATCGTCTAGCTGACGCTTAGGAATTACAAGGCTTAAATCTCCTGGAGTAGCATTTAGCGTAGGTCTAGTAAAGCTTTTTGCCATCCGGCGTTCATTAGTTCTTCTACCGTTTACTAAGTCGGCAAACCGCTGGATTAACACGCCTCCCCCAAGCATATTGCTTAGGCGGGCAATAGATTCGCCATACTCATTACTATTCTTAAATGGCTCCGTAAACTGATTAGATACCAGCAGAGCAAAGTTGGTATTTTCCGTATGGAACTTAGGATCAGAATAGCTGTGGCCATTAACAGTAATAATGCCATTAGTATTTTCTGTTACTACTTCACCATAGGGGTTCATGCAAAAGGTTCGGACCAAGTCATTATATTTTCTGGTTCGATAGACTATCTTGCTTTCATATACCTCGTCTGTGATATGAGAGAAAATTCGGGCTGGCAATTCTACCCGCACGCCAATATCTACTCGGTTGCTCTCAGACTTTATCCCAAGTTTCTGGCAAACACTGGAAATCCACTTAGAGCCGGAGCGACCTGTAGCAAGAACTAAATCTCTGCAGGTAAAGGTTTCTTCATTAGTTACAATAGAAAAATTATCATTATCCTTTTGAACTTCCAAAACCTCTGTTTTAAATTTAATGTCAACCTTTTCTTGAAGGTATTCATATATATTTGCTAATATTTTTAAATTGCGATCGGTACCTAAATGCCTTACCTGAGCATCTAAAAGATGCAGATCACTTTTTAAAGCCTTTGTCTTTAGGTCTGAATTGTCAGTTGAATAAAGCTTGGCTTCCGCCCCACCCATTTGA
>JAWSUQ010000227.1:0-2305 GCA_033549265.1 Bacillota bacterium | reverse complement strand
ATTATCTACATAGTGCATTAGGTCTAATGCTTCTTTTTCACCTACGTATTTGTACAGGTCACCACCAAATTGATTAGTAATATTGTATTTACCGTCGGACATGCTGCCGCTGCCGCCAAAGCCATTGACTATGCTACAGATAGAGCAGCTTAGACAAGTTTTTATTTTTTTTCCATCTATAGGGCATTTCCTTTTATCAAGGGCATGTCCTTTTTCTAATATTAATACCTTAGCGCTAGGTCGAGTTTTAATCAGCTCATAGGCAGTAAAAACTCCACTAGCTCCAGCTCCTACAATAATCACATCATATGCTGAACCCATGGTTTATTCCTCCTTCATTCTAGGAAAAGATCGGATTTTGGGCACAAAAAACACTCAAATAGAAAAGCAACTTTTCCATTTGAGTTGCAACATAATCAGTGTATCAGAGCATGCTATAGATGTCAAGAAAAAAAGCGAATAATACATCGAAATAACTCGACAATATTCGTCTTTTTACCCGGCTTGGTACTGCTTTTCTAAGTCATAAAAACGTGTAAACTCCTTTAAAAACGCTAATTCCGCCGTACCTACCGGACCATGCCTATGTTTGGCCACAATAATCTCCGCTATGTTCTGCTTTTCCGACTCCGGATTATAGTAATCGTCTCTATAGATAAACAATACCACGTCTGCATCGGCCTCAATAGAGCCACTCTCCAGCAAATCAGACATCATTGGTCGCTTATCCTGGCGTTGCTCAACGCCTCGATTTAGCTGAGACAGGCATAGTACAGGGACATTTAGCTCCCGGGCTAACGCTTTTAAAGAACGGGAAATTTGGGCTATTTCCTGCTGCCGGTTATCAACCCTGCGATGACTAGTCATCAGCTGCAAATAATCTATTACAATTAATCCTAAGCCATGTTCAGCCATTAGCCTTCTGGCTTTGGCCCGCATTTCTAACACTGAAATGGCTGGTGTATCGTCGATGAAAACAGGGGCCTCGGATAAAGGACCAACCGCTTGCACTAATCTCCGCCAGTCCTCCTCTAATAAATAACCGCTACGCATTTTTTGCTGGTCTACCATGGCATCGGCGCAGAGCATCCGCTGCACCAGCTGATCCTTAGACATCTCGAGACTAAAAACTGCTACCGGTGTCTTATGCTTAACTGCTGCGCTTTGGGCGATATTGAGGCAAAAGCTGGTTTTTCCCATAGCAGGTCTAGCGGCGCAAATAATTAAATCTGACTTTTGCAGCCCCGACAGCATTCGGTCTAGCTCCTTAAAGGTAGGAACCCCAGTTACCTGATTCTTTTGTTGAGACAGCTTTTCAATTCTATCAAATGTCTCCAGCAGTATTTCTTTAATTTGCACAAAACCTGCTCGACTTTTTTTCTGAGAGATATTAAAGATCATCTGCTCCGCCTCGTCTAACAGCTCAGAAATTTCGTCGCCGGCCTCATAGCCTCGCTCAGCAATTTTGGCAGAGGTTTCGATCAATGTCCGCAAAAGGGATTTTTCTGCTACTATCTTGGCATAGTACTCTACGTTGGCAGCGGTTGGAACAGCATCTGCCAGCAGCGCCATATAAGTAGCTCCTCCTACTTTATCAAGCTGCCCTTTATTGGCTAGATCCTCTGTTACAGTAACTAGATCTACTGGCTCTGATTGCTCATTCAACCCTAGGATCGTTTGAAAAATTATCCCGTGAGCCTGGCGGTAAAAATCCCCAGGACTGACATGCTCCATCACTCGATAAATAGCCTCCTTATCGATTAACAGGGACCCCAATACTGCTTGTTCAGCTTCAATATTTTGTGGCGGCACTCGCCCCAGCTCACTGTTCAAATGAATCATCCTCCACTCATACCTAGTAATTTCTTAGGGCAGATTGCCTATTACTTTTCCTCAGTGACCTGTACCTTTAAGCTGCCTAGAGCCTGAGGATGAAGCTTAACAGGCAAATTATATACTCCTAAAGCCTTGATGGGTTCTTTCAGTTCAATTTTCCGCTTATCTACTTTGGTCTTTAGCTAACAAATCAGCTATTTCCTTAGAGGTAACTGACCCAAAAAGCCGTCCACCTTCACCACATTTTGCCTTTACTGTCACGGTTACCTTTTCAATTTTGTCAACTACGCTTTTGGCAGCTGCCAGTTCTTTTTCCATTTCCCTTACAACTTTATCCTGTTTCTGCTTTAACTGGCTTAAATTCTTGTCAGAAGCTTCAACCGCCAAATTCCGTGGAAAAAGAAAGTTTCTAGCATAGCCTTCCGCCACCGTTACTACTTCTCCCTTTTTACCTTGCCCCTTAACATCC
>JAWSUQ010000226.1:0-5264 GCA_033549265.1 Bacillota bacterium | reverse complement strand
CATCAATTTCCTGATTGATAGTTGCCATAATGCCTAAAGCCATTAATGTTTTAATTATCTCTCCTGAGCTCTTGTCCAGCATATTTGCTAATTCTTGCACAGTTAGCTTCTCTGGGAATGTTAAATTATTAATCTGCTTATCTTTGCCCATATCGTATCTATCTCCATTATCTCGACTATGCTTCTTATGTTTTTTCTTATTATTTTTTTTACCTGAATGTTTTGTGTGTGCAACGGCATTTTCTACTGGATTAGGTTGCTGCTTATTAGTATTCCCTTTTTCTTGTTTATTCTCATTATTTTTCAAGGGTTTATTATTATCTGCTTGTTTAGTATCTTCAACTTTTTTGCGAAGTATTTTAACCTCTTGATCATTTAAGCTGCTCATATGGTTCTTTACATCTATGTCTATAGTTTTTAATATTTCAACTAACTCCTTATTTGTCATATTTAGCTCTTTAGCTAATTCATACACCCTTATTTTTGTCAATATTAACACCCCCATTTTTTTGCTATTGGTCTAAACTTTTTATCAGCTGATGAGCAAATTGGATATCCATAACTGCGATCAACCCTCTTGGCGATTTTCCAATAGCATTTCCTAATTCAAGTTTACTGCCTGCCCGTACATACAAAATGCTGTTAAACTTACAGCTTGCTTCTACATCTTTCCATAGTCGTTCTGATAAATCTGCCGCCCCTATTACTAATTTTGCTTTGCCATTTTTAATATTCTTTCTAACGGTATCAGTTCCTGAGGATATAGCGCCAGCTTTTTGAGCAAAGCCTAAACGCTGAAGAAATTTAGCCGCCATTTTCTTCACCTAGCAGTTCCTTTTTTAGTGATAAATGTACATTCTCACCCATTTTTTCTTTAAAGGACCGTTCCAGCCCCTTCTGTTTAAAGGCCTTCTCTAGACAATTTTTGTTGGGGCAAATATATGCGCCACGGCCTGACTTTTTTCCGGTCCGATCGACAAAGATTTGACCTTCAGGGCTTTTTACTATTCTGATCAAATCTCTTTTTTCTTTCATTTCATTACATCCGACACACATTCTTTGAGGAATTTTTTTAACCTTTGCCAAACCTATTCCTCCTTAATTAATTCTTCTGAACCTATTCCCGTAATCTGGCTTTCACTTTTTATATCAATTTTCATGTTTGTTAATTTAGCTGCCAGTCTAGCGTTTTGACCTTCTTTGCCAATTGCTAAAGAAAGCTGATAATCCGGCACTACTACTCTAGCTAGATTCCCTTCAGGTGCTACTTCAACTTTGATTACTTTTGAAGGACTTAGGGCATTGGCTACAAAAACCGTTGGGTCCGCGTCCCATTTGACTATGTCGATTTTCTCCCCATTTAGCTCATTTACAATATTTTGCACTCTAGCACCTTTAGGCCCAACACAAGCACCTACAGGGTCAATATTAGGGTCAACCGAATAAGCAGAAACCTTAGATCTAGCGCCAGCTTCTCTAGCTATTGATTTTAACTCAATAACGCCATCGTATACTTCTGGCACCTCTAATTCAAATAAGCGCTTCAATAATCCAGGATGGGTTCTAGAAACTAAAATTTGTGGACCTTTGGTAGTCTTTTTTACTTCTACTATGTATGTTTTAATTCGATCTCCATGTTTATATATTTCCCCAGGAATCTGTTCGGTAGGTGCAAGAATGGCTTCAGCCTTGCCTAAGTCGATATATATGTTTTTTAATTCCTGCCTTTGTACTATCCCAGTTACAATATCACCTTCTCTATTGACATACTCATCAAATATTATACTGCGTTCCGCTTCTCTAATTCGTTGGACTACAACTTGTTTGGCTGTTTGAGCTGCAATTCGTCCAAAGTTTCTTGGCGTAACCTCAGTTTCCACAATATTTGCTATATCATAGCGAGGGTCGATAGCTCTTGCCTCATTAAGAGCTATTTGTCTGCGGGGATCAGTTACCTCTTCTGTTACTTCTCTTCTAGAGAAAACGTTGAATGTTCCATTAGTACGATCAATAGTTACTCGAACATTTTCTGAGCTACCAAAGTTCTTTTTATATGCTGATACTAATGCCGCCTCAATCGCATCGAGCAGCACATCAGAGGCAATACCTTTTTCTTTTTCAAGATCATATAAGGCCTCTAAAAAATCTGAATTCATTTTATTCCCCCTCCTTTTCTATAGTTAAATTAGCTGACGCTACCTTATCCAATGGAATACTAACAAGATGGTTGTCTAACTGTAATACAATTTGGCCATCGTTCAAACCCTGCAGTTCTCCAATAAATTCTTTCTTTCCGTCAATTGGCCCGTAGGTTTTAATCTTAACTAATTTATTTTTATATTTTTCATAGTCAGATTCTTTTTTTAGTGGTCGCTCTATTCCTGGGGAAGAAACCTCAAGAAAATAGGAGGTTAAAATTGGATCTTTATCATCAATAAGCTGTTCAATTACGCGACTAGCTTGTTGACAGTCATCTAAACTAATCCCCGTGTCTTTATCTATAAAAATACGCAAATACCAGTTGGTGCCCTCTTTCTTATATTCAACATCAACTAACTCTAATTCTTTTAACTCCTTGTTGAATAATGGCGATATCAATTCATATATCATTTCTGCTGTATTTTGGTTACTCATGTCTGACCCCTCCAATTAATCAAAAAAAATTTATAGGAATAACTAACAGTTTCTTGAATAAAGTATTTCAACTTGTCTTATGTTAGGTTAGGTTTATGAATTTCTAAGGTTAAATAATATGAAAGAGTGGGCAAAAAACCCACTCTTTGCTAGTAATATTATTGCGCAAAACTAAACAATTCTATACAAAGTATACCATATTCTAGGTATACATACAAGAATATTTTTGAAACAAGCCCCTTAATTCAGAATAACTCTAATTGGCTAGTGGCAGGAATTCCTTCTAAACAGCCATGGTCAGCTAAAGCTTCTAAAACTGTTTTGGTAGCTTTACCTCTTATTCTCAAGTCCTCTATAGAATTAAAGGGCTTTTCCATCCTTGCCTCAAGTATGTTCTTGGCAGCTGTCTTCCCTACTCCTTGTAAGCTGGCTAGGGGTGGCAAAATTCCTGTTGGGGTAATTAAAAACTTTTCGTTATCTGAGTTATGTAAGGATACCTTAGTAATATTATACCCTCTTTGATACAATTCTAAAGCTACCTCTAAAATTGTTAGTAGATTTTTTTCTTTCTGGGTTACTTCATTACCCCTTCTTTCCACTTCAGTAATTTTATTGACTATTACTTCTTTCCCCTGACAGATTAGCTGTGCATCGAATTCATCAGCCCTTACAGTAAAGAAGGATGCATAAAAGGCCTCAGGGTAATAGACCTTAAAAAAGGCTATTCTAAATGCCATCATTACATAGGCCACTGCGTGAGCCTTCGGAAACATGTACTTTATTTTTTTGCAGGAGTCAATATACCATTTAGGAACATCTTTTTTCACCATTTCTTCTTCCTGCTCAGAGGTAATCCCTTTGCCTTTTCGCACATTTTCCATTATTTTAAAGGCTACATTCGGTTCTAGCCCTTGGTATATCAGAAACACCATAATATCGTCTCGAGTAGAAATTGCTTCAGATAGCTTTGCTGTCCCTGATTTTATTAGATCCTGGGCATTATTAAGCCATACATCTGTCCCATGGGAAAAACCACTAATTCTTACCAATTCTGAAAAGCTTTTTGGCTTGGTATCCTCAAGCATTTGACGCACAAATCTAGTGCCGAACTCCGGTATCCCATAGGTTCCGACTGTAGATCTTATTTCATCACAAGATACTCCAAGGACGTCGCAAGAAGAAAAAAGAGAAATAGTCTTTGGTTCATCTAGCGGTATCGTTTTTACATCAACACCGGTAAGATCCTCTAGCATCTTTATTACGGTGGGATCGTCATGGCCTAGAATATCAAGTTTAACTAATCTACTACTAATGGCATGATAATCAAAGTGGGTTGTAATAGTATCACTTTTAGTGTCATCAGCGGGCCTTTGAATAGGTGTAAAGTCATATATATCTTTATCCTTTGGGACAATCATTAATCCACCTGGGTGTTGCCCAGTAGTGCGCTTCACTCCTGTGCAGCCATTGACTAGTCGGTTAATTTCAGAGTTTCGTGAGACTTTGTTAGACTCATCTAAATATTTTTTTACAAAGCCATAGGCAGTTCTTTCGGCTACAGTGGCAATAGTTCCTGCACGATAAACATAGCTCTTGCCAAAAAGCTCCTCAGTATATTTCATGATGGAGCCTTGATATTCCCCGGAGAAATTCAAATCTATATCAGGAACTTTATCTCCTTTAAAGCCTAAAAATACTTCAAAAGGAATATCATGACCATCCTTTACTAGAGGTTTACTACAGGTAGGGCACAGTTCATCAGGCAAATCGGCACCACAGCCTACCGAACCGTCCCCAATAAATTTACTATACTTACAGCTTGGGCATCGATAATGGGGAGGTAACGGATTTACCTCAGTAATGCCCGTAAGGGTAGCTACAAAGGAAGATCCAACAGACCCCCGGGAGCCTACTAAATAGCTATCTTCATTTGATTTTTTAACGAGTTTATGAGAAATCAAGTATAAAACAGCAAAACCATTATTTATGATAGAATCTAGCTCTTTTTTAATTCTCATTTCTACTATTTCTGGTAAATTTTCTCCATACAATTCCTTTGCAGTGCTCATAGTCATCTCTATAATTTGCTCTTCTGCTCCAGGTATCTCTGGGGGATAAAATTCATCAGGAATTGGTTTAATATCTTCAATTAGATTAGCTATCCTGTTTGGGTGTTCTACAACTATCCGATGAGCCACTTCCTCCGGCAAATAACTAAACTCAGCTAGCATTTGCTCAGTATTGCGGTAGTATAAAGGAGGTTGAAGGTGAGCATCCTCGTAGCCTTTACTTTGCATTAAAATTTGTCTATAGATTGCATCTGCTTCAGTATAAAAATGCACGTCTCCTGTTGCTACAGTAAGCTTGTTATGCTTATCCCCTAATTCAACGATTCGGCTGTTCATGTTTTCGAGCTGCTCTCTAGTTACTTGTCCATTCCTAATCAGAAATTCATTGTTACCAATAGGTTGAACCTCTAAAAAGTCATAGAATTCAATAGTTTTATCTAATTCTGCCTCATTAGCTCCATTTAAATATTTTGTAATAAGCTCTCCTGATTCGCAGGCTGTTCCAATTAAGAGACCCCTTCTATATTGGCCAAGCAGAGTTTTGGGTATTCTAGGCCTGCG
>JAWSUQ010000225.1:0-5265 GCA_033549265.1 Bacillota bacterium | reverse complement strand
AGAGCATCCCAACTGTTTTTCCTCCAATATAGCCCGTTCCGATTAACCTACCCTTAATATTTAACAAATCATCTAACGAAAAATATTTGGAGGCAAGAGCTAGTATTCTAGGCTCTCGACCAATCATAATTTGACACAGCTGGTTGACCATTCCCTGACGCTCAGCATCATTTCTTTCATTTTCCAGCAACCTAGCGGCTGTGATAAATAATCTATCCCAATAATCTAAATTCCTTTTGGCCCTTTCTGGCTCTTTGCTAGTAACATAAGAAAAAAGCTTAGTGGCCTCAATACTGCTGCTTATAGGAATTAGACTGTCATCAGTCTCCTTCAGATGGGGCAAAAACATAGTTGGGGAATATCTTTGCCATACCTTTATAGGGTGAATATACAAATTCCCCTCTCTATTATAAACATCTAGCAATACTTGTGTTATCTCTCTAATACGGGCAATAGTACTAAAGGAGTGATTGTTCCGCAAAATAGCAAAATAGGCTATTGTATTTAGTTCATAAAGATAAGGGCAGGTAATTTTAAAGAAATTGCCGATCATTAGATCGGTAGCCCAAGCAGATAAAAGATCAGATAGGCAGTCAAAGACATAATAGACGTCCTCACCGTACTTAGTTACTATATTGTGTACCTCAGTAGAAAATTTTTCAAATCCGCTATTAGCATCAAGAGTATACGTGATTACCTCTTCTCTGTTAACAACCAAAGGTTGGTGCTTAGCAAACCGCATATAAATAACTGTTTTTTGCTTTGCCAAGGCACTGTTTATATAAGGCGTAACAAATTGTAAATATTCATCTATGCTGTCTAACTGAAATACCACATTGTCACCAATTCGCAACCCATCAATTATTTCATCTAATCCTTTTAGACCTGTAGTAATCCTGTTTAGTGGCATTGTTAATTAATCCTCCGCCCGTTTCAAGTTAGATTTAACCCACATTCTATTGCCGTCAGTAGTGATAATTACTGCTCCATCCAAATCTGTGCGATATATTAAAACATCCCTCTCTATAAAATATTGTAACAGATTATTGCTTGGATGACCAAAGCTATTTCTACCTACAGGTATTATGGTCAACTTAGGATTCACTTTAACCAGAAATTCCTCAACTAGCCCTGTGCTACTGCCATGATGGGCAGTCTTATAAGCTGTACTAGTTAATGGCACATCTGTTTCTACTAATTGAGTCATAGCTATTTTTTCAATATCCCCAGCAAAGAGCATAGAGAACTGCATATATTCTAACCTGATGACAATAGAATTTTCATTAAGGTCAGAGCTGCTGCCAGTAATTATTTTTCCTGGATGCAGCACTTGCAAGCTAACGGTAGGATCTAAATTAATCAATTGTCCTCTTTTCGCCAAAGTAGCAGGAATTTCATTTTCAGCAATTTTCTCTAAAAACCTTTCATAAGTAGCACTGTTAGCCGAAATAGGTGATAGTAATATGTTTTTAACCTTAATATTATCAATAACAGCTATCAACCCTGCCACATGGTCATAATGCCCATGGGTATTGACTACTAAATCCAGCTGGCTTATGCCTTGCCTTTGTAAGTAAGGCACTATTACCCTTTCACCTACATCGAAGCTGCTGGCTCCCGGTCTAGTGGCTATTCCACCACCATCTATCAGCATCCGCTTGCCGTTTGGCATAGTTACTAAGATAGCATCCCCCTGGTCAACATCAAGTACTGTAATGGCCAGCTGCTGGTTGCTCCCGCCTGGCACCCAGGCCATTAATACTAATATTATTAATATAACTGCAACTATCTTGCTTGCCAAGGGATAATGCCATTTAAAAATAGGCCTTACCAGCTTTTTAAAGCTCCCCTTATACCATAGCATTAAAAATATTACTAGGATATAGTAGAGCAACATACTGAAAGTAGTAGGTGTTCTCGTAAAAAAATATGCCCCTGGTATACTAGTAATCACCTGAAACAACTCGAAAGCCAAATAAATAACTCCGCCAACCACTATTAATACCAACTCTGCCAGAGGCGTGAATAGGATACTAATGGGTAAAATAGCTAACCCTATCAGTACTGCCACCGCCACTAACCCCATAGCTAAGAGGTTGGTTACAATCCCAGCAATGCTGACAATATTAAAATAATATGCTAATAGCGGCCATAATGCTAATTGAACTGCTATCGGTACAGTTAGTATTGCAATCAATTTGTTTTCTACTTTCTGTTTTGTCAAAAGAGACAATAACTGTCCAATAGGCTGATGAAAAAACACTATTCCCCAGCAGGCCATAAATGAAAGCTGAAATCCAACTTGAAATAAGTAATATGGATTTGCTAATGTTAAGGTAAAAGCCGCTATTGCCAGCACGGTATAAAAATCTTTTTGCCGCTGCCATAGGATAGTCATCATACCTAAGCTTCCCATAATGGCCGCCCTGGCAGCTGACACCGAAAAATCCGCTAAAGCTGCATAAAAGCTTAGCAGTAATACTATGCTAAAGAAGGTTACCAGCTTATTGATCCTAAAAGCTTGACTTAACCAAAGGCCAAAAACTAAGACAAATCCCATATGCAGTCCTGATACAGCAAAGAGATGCATTAATCCTGTTTTAGTAAAGAGATCAATGTCCGTCTCCCTTAAGCCGTCCCGATAACCAAAGGTCATGGCAGCCAAGACTGCTCCTTCTCTACCTGGTAGTACCTTTGAAATAGCTTTAATGCTTTGCTCTTTATAGAGACTGGCCAACCTAATAGGGCTATAGCCTTTAGCTTCCTCTAAAATTACTGGCTCGCTATTAAGAATCAGCTGGGAATAGATTCGTTGCTTTAGTAAGTGCTGCCGGTAGTCGAATTCTCCAGGATTAGTAGCTTCCTTTGGAATCCGCACCTGACCCTTTACATAAACTGTGTCCCCTGGCCTGCTGCTGAAGTCTACTGTAGTATTTAAGTCATTAGAGCGATATATTATTGCCTCACTTAACTCGTTTACTTTTATCCAGCCACTAGCTTCCCTTAAATAGGAGGTTTTTAATAGGAAAGCTTCCCGATTGCTATATGTTTTAACTGGAGATACTACCTGTCCAAGTAATTCAACTTCATTAGACTTTACCTTTAAAAGAGTTACTTTCTCTGTTAAGTAAAAGCTTGTCCCCCAAAAGGCACCTGCTGCTATGCTTACACCAACAAGCAATACAGGAGCTACTCTAATGAGGCCTTCAACTACCCACAATTTTTTCTTTGCAAGAGATACCAAACAGCACCCAGCCAATAAGAAAAAGAGAACCGCCAAGAAATATATATTCAATTTTAAATTTAGAGAAAAGGCGATACCTAGAAGCCATCCACATAACAGCCAGACTAGCTTTATCTGCATCTTATCTAACCACAATAAGCTCTTTAAGACTCTCAAAGGTCTTAGTCCCTATACCGCTTACCTTCGTCAAGTCTTCAGCAGCTTGAAAAAAACCATTATTAGAGCGATAATCAATTATCCGTTGTGCTAGCACAGGACCGATTCCTGGAAGTTTGTCTGCTAACTCCTTTGCGTCTGCTGTATTAATATTGACCTCGCCGTTGGAGCTTGACTGGCTTTCACCGTTAGTCAAGCCAGCTGCCATCACCCCGCCCTTTATACCAGCCTCCACCTCCTGATTAGATGGAATTATTAGCTGATACCCATCTGGAATAATTTGAGCTAAGTTAATGGCATCTAAATTAGCTTCATCATTAGGTACAGCCAGTAATACTCCATCGTTTACCCTTGCTCCTTCAGGCAACCGATATAATCCAGGGCTTTTTACAGCTCCCGTTATATGAACGTAAATATATTTTTCTTGCTCTGATAGCAGCTCATTAGTGTCTGCTGATTGTTTATTATCACTTATTTCAGCTCCTTTAGCTATAAGCTCCACTGACTCCATATTTTCAAGGCCTCTTTCTTGCCCATATTTGTAGCCTCCGACAAAAACCACTAGGATAAACATAACTAAGAGAATCGTTATGGATTTGTTATTGAGACTCAAACTAACCACCCCACTCTGTTTTTTAATCCTAATTTTGACATATATAGACAAATTTCCTGCTGGAGTGATTAAAAACCTTCTCTTTGCACCAAAAAATAAAGCCCCTTCAATTAAAAAGAGGCTCAAAGTTCGATATTCTTATTAGATTGGTCACTAAAAAATAGCTCCTTCTCTAGTAGTGCCATCAGGAAATACTCTGTACTCAATAATCCTTTCACCTTTTTGCTCGCTATATAGTAAGCTAAAGTCCTTTACTAATTCTTCATCGGTCCAGCCAATAAACAGCTGCATTTCCACCGCACCTGTCAATAGCCCTTCTATGTCTGCAAAATCTAACTGATTTTCGTTTGTAAACTGATAGTTGTCCTCAGTAATAAAGTCATATCTCCACATTTTTTCCTCATCCATAGCACTGTAAACCTCTTGATATTTTTCTCCAAATAGTAGTAGAATATCATTTTTTGTCAATCCGGTTTTTAAGCTGCTTTTTATAATATCCACATTAGAGAGGCTAGCTTCCGGTTGACCCTTTGGACTTTCTATAATCTCTTGTGTTTCATTATCTTCATTTTTATAATCTTTTTCTTTTTTATCATTATCCTTATTGCTTTCATTTCCTATGCTATTAATATCATCCTTATTATTCTCCTGATTGTCCTTATTAAGGACCGGCTTAATCTCCCCAATGCTTGAAGGAGGATCGTCATCAACAACTAACAAGCCACAACCTAATGCTAATAGCGATAATATTACTAATATTAATATAGTTAGCTTTATTTTCATATTAGAGCAGCCTCCCTTCCTTTATATAGACATATAATAACACAAAAAAGTTCCATTTTTTCACAGAAAATTTTAAATAAATTTTTCCAAAAAAAATATAAGGAACTAGGCATAAATCCTAATTCCTTATATCTGTTAAATGGATCATTATATTTTTGAAAGCAACAATTATTTATTTAATCCACATGCATGCTTATATCCTGGGCAGCGCTTGAGCCTTTCTTAACGTCTGCGGTTAAGTTAAATACTATAAACATTGCGCCCATAATAATATAGCCTAGCATAAATTCTGGATTGGCGTTTAATGCAAGCTTTGGCGCATGCATAATGCCAACAAAGGTTAGTACAGCTCCTACAACAGAGAATATAGCAGCCTTGACGAAATCTCTTTCTAACAGGAACACGGCAATTGCTCCCCAAATAATAGCGGTGAACATAGCTCCCTGTCCTAATGGGACAATAGCTGGAG
>JAWSUQ010000224.1:0-5271 GCA_033549265.1 Bacillota bacterium | reverse complement strand
GAAGAGTAGGTCACTGCCAGGCTATTAGATTTAAAGCTCTTTGAAGAATTGATATCTTCTTTGGGCTTTTTTTATTTGTATAAGAAGACCCTTTGCTCAAACAGAGTTTTATTTAATATAAAAGATTGTAGTCTCATAAGCCACTTTATTTTGTTGATTAGTTGCTTGAAAGGATAGCACATGAAACCCTTGAGCTAATTGGTTAACTGGAATGGCAGTAATTTTATTAGAATCGTTATCATATTTGAAGCTGATATTTTTTCCATCAAGGATCACCTGTATATCCTGTTCTTGGATGGGATTAGGCAAGCCACCGCTAAGTTTAGCGGATAACTGAGGACGTGACTCATAAAATATCTCACCCATTTTATTTGGTTTAATTAATTCGATATGCACATCACTTAATACAGTGCTGTTATCCCTCCACACTTGATTTGCTACCCGTAGGTTATTTCCAGCTAAGATCTTCTCTATTTCTAGTTGAGAATAGCCCCTAGCAAGCAGTTCTCCGATAATATTGCTATATAATGAAGCATTCGGTAAATCATTAGGCATTTGACCGCCATCAAAATCTGAGCCTAAGCCTACATAGTCTATGCCAGTCAGATCTACAACATAGTCAATGTGGTCAACTATTGTAGCGATAGATGCTTTATGTAATGGCTCAGTTAAAAAGGGAGCATGAAATACAATATTAACTACACCGTTTCTTCCGGCGATTGCCAATATTTGTTCGTCAGTCAAATTCCTAAAGTGGGGATGTAAACTATATGCTCCAGAATGGCTTGCAATTACGGGGTCTGATGTATGTTCTATAACATCCCAAAAACTGCTTTCAGGTAAGTGAGACACATCTAGGATGATGCCAAGCCTATTAATTTGTTCAATTAGCTTTTTTCCTAGAACAGTTAACCCTGGAGGGGAAGGGCTGCCGTTATGGTAGGTACCACTATAACCTGCTGCCAGTTGATTAGAGTGATACCAGCCAAATCCTATTACCCGTACACCTAAATCATATAGCTGGTATAACAATTTAATGGCATGGGGTTCTGTCAATGCATCTGCTCCTTCAATAGCAGCTACTGCTGCAATTTTTTCATTAGCTATGATGGCTTCAATTTCAGCAGTTGATCCAGCCAATTGAATTTGATTTTGATTGTTATCAATTGTTGCAAACAAAGCGTTCAGCAATGCTAGAGTACGGCTTAATGACCTTCCAGGATAATCCTTTTCATTTACCCAAATGCCAAAATATTGTACAGATATTCCCCCTTGCTTCAGTTTAGGGATATCTACTTCAAATGAGGTGCTATTTCCTAAATTCGCTTTAGGGAGCCAGCTTTCACTATTTATAACCTTGCTTAAGGTATCGTTATGGGCATCCAATATTATATAAGATTGTCGGCTGGTAGTTACTAAATCTGCTAATTTATGGCTTGAAAGAGCACGACTACTTACTAAGGTTAGTAAAGCAACAAAAGTAATTAAAAGCATAATAATTATATTTCTCCTATATTTATTGATAGTTTTTTTCATTAGTTTCCCACTTTCTATTAATTATAGCATGGTAAGTATAGCCTTTGACATATTAAGATGATAAATACTCACTGCTATAGGTATATGCCACTACATAACTTTTAAGTAACAAAAAAACCATTGACACTATATTGATCAATGGTTTACTCATTTTAGGTTATTTTTTAGCTTTTTGTAGACTGACAAAATGTTGAAATAATATCTGATAAACTTTTTTAGTCACTTCTTTATCAAAGCCTTTTTCCTCAGCTAACCTGCTAAGCTTTTCTAAGATTAACTGTTCCCTTTTAGGATCATGAACTGCACCAGCGTTTTCCTTAAAAATACCAATTTTCTCAACTATCTTAGTGCGACGACCTAATAGCTCTATTATCTGTGCATCGATGATGTCAACCTCTTGACGTAGATAGTCTAAGCTAGGGTCAAAAACACTTTTATGCCCTTTTTGTCCTTTGGCAGCCTGATATGATCCAAGCACCTTGACAGCTTGGGCTATATGAGCAATTTCCATAATGGAATCTTTTATTTTAGGCTCTTGGCTATGACCATCAAGGTCAATAAAAAACAAGTAATCCCCAAGAGTTGTTTTAGCTGGCCTTGATTCAATTTTTGTTAAGTTAATCCCTCGTAGGGAAAATTCTTTTAAAGACTGAAGCAGCGCTCCAGGCTTATTTAATACATTAACTAGTAAAGAGGTTTTACAATCAGTATCACATGGTAGTTCTTCCGTAGCAAGAAGCAAGAATCTTGTCTCATTGTTAGGATGGTCATTGATATCAGAAGCCAATACTTCTAAACCATAGGCAGTTGCAGCCCCTAATGTACCGATTGCAGCCCATGAATTATCACCTTGGGAAACCGTTTGAGCAGCCTCGGCAGTACTAGGAACAGTCATTTGTTTAGCTGCTGGGTATTTCTGGGAGATATACCTGCGGCATTGGGCTAAAGCCTGGGGATGGGAAACAATATGTAATATATCCTCCATAAAGGTGCCAGGTAAGGCCAATAAATTTTGCTTGATAGGTAGAATAACTTCTCCTACGATTTTTAAATCATATTCATAAGCCAGTAGGTCAAGGGTTTCGTTGACTGTCCCTTCGTAGGAATTCTCAATGGGAACAACCCCTATATCTACATTTTTAAGACTAACAGCATCGAAGACTGCCTCAATAGTTGGAAAACTAAATAAAGAATTAGAGTCTTTCGAAAAAGATTTTAGCACAGCCATTTCACTAAAAGTGCCAGCTGGACCTAAGTAACCAATTTTTTTAGTCATATTTAAACCCCCGTACTGTCATTTCAATAAAAAAGCTTCATCTATAAAGATGAAAGCTTATTGATATTTTATGCAGTTCTTAATATTACTATTTTAGCATAAGACATGGTTTTTTCAAGAGTATCATTATTAAATAGCTTAATTAGCTTCCTGATTATCTATATCATC
This sequence comes from Bacillota bacterium, assembly GCA_033549265.1. Classification (GTDB taxonomy): domain Bacteria; phylum Bacillota; class Desulfitisporia; order Desulfitisporales; family JAWSUQ01; genus JAWSUQ01. The sequence goes on along the minus strand of JAWSUQ010000224.1, from coordinate 2,291 downwards.
ATTTTTTGAATTAAAGCGAACGGAGAAGGTAGTTCCGTTACAGCTAGATTCGATATCCATAACGGCTCCATGTTTTTTGGCAATATTATAGCATACGGAAAGACCTAACCCAGTACCATTATCTTTAGTGGTAAAAAAGGGAGTCCCTAGCTTATCTATATTCTCTGACGAGATTCCTTTGCCTTCATCTTTTACTGATAAAATCAGTTCATCATTTACTTGATTATATGAAGTGGCAATAGTAACAGCCTTTTTAGGCTCCATTGCCTCTAACCCATTGCGAACAAGGTTTAGAATAAGCTGGCAGATCTCTTTTTCATTGAGACTAATGTCAGGGATATCTTCTAACTGAAGCTTAATTTCCTTATCATGTTTGAGAGCATCTGAGCTCAATAAGGGAAATAGGTCATTAATAATATTATTGAGATTTTCAACAGAAACCTCTTTAATTTCATCTTTAGCCACTGAAAGGAACTGAGATATTATTGAATTTACTCTATCTAGTTCATTCAGGATAAGCCTATAGTAATCTTTATTTTGCTGGTTTTTTTCTTTACTGTCCATAAGTTGAATGAATCCACCCACTACGGTTAAAGGATTTCGGACTTCATGAGCAATTGTCGCAGCCATATTTCCCACAATTTTAAGCTGGTCTAAGCGTTCAATCTCCTTTTGCGACTCTTTAGTTTCTGTAATATCTCGGAAATATACGGATATGCCGTCAACAGAAGGATATAAGTAAAATACAAAATAGTGGCTAATTCTTTCAATATAAGCCTCAAACTCCATTTTTTTCTGGTGTGACATTGACTCGATGCACTTATTATATACAAGAGAGTCTTGGTCTATAATTTCGTTAAAGGGTTTGCCGATTAGCAAATCCTTTCTCTCAGAAAAAAACTGAGCTGCATTATTATTAAGATATGATATTTCCCAATTACTGTTTAAAGAGAAAAAGCCGTCTGAAATTCTACTATAGATATGTTCTAGCTGCTCATTTGCTTCTTTTAATAAAGCTTCTTTTTTTGCTAGCTCTAAATATGGAGAATTTATTTTTGTTTCGAGAACCGCTTTATAAAGAAGGTAAAAGGAGACCAGTTTAAAGAGATGACCAATCATATTCTCAATATCATATACCGAGATATATAAAGTAAAGAAAATTTCGCCAGAAATAGTTACAAGATAAGCTAAAGCCAGCTGTCTAAAAACAATAGTATTAAAATAATTTTTATTCTTGAACAATAAAAATAGACCAGCAGCAAAAAGACTTATAATAATATATTCATTGTAATTTTTAAAGGGAGTTAACCCGTGACCATTGATAAAAGTGTCAGGAAAATTTTCGAAATAAAAGATGGAGCTTAAAGATAAAATCGAAATACCAGAAAATACTAAAAAGGGGTAACGGCCTTTAAAACGATTATTTATAAAGAAATTAGCAGCTAATAATGTAATAGCTTCAAAGTACCGAGCAATTATCCATAGCTGTGAAGATAAGCTGATAGAGCTATTAGTAAATACCCCCATACCAGCGTAACCCAATGTATGAAGCAAGTCAAAGCCACCTACAAAAGCATAACCTATACCAATAAATTTAATATAGTAATTATCGGAATGGAAGGAGTTAACGGCAATGATTGTAATCCCAAAGGCTACAATGATGCTAAATAGCTCTATAGTAGTATGAAACAGCAAGTAGTTCCGAAAACTTAAAAAAATCATAAATGCTAATATAAAAATTATAAGTATAATACAAAAAAAGGTGTTTAAAGATATATAATCCTTTAAAGGTCTTACCATAAGTATGCCTCCAATATAACGATCCTGACAAAGGAAAATTATTCTATTAAAAATTCTACCAAGTTAAGAAAAAATCCTTTGGTATATATTTACAAGTGTTGCACAAAAATGTAAAAATTTTTACTGCATAGCTATTCATGTGGTAGGAATTACAAGCTATTACTTTTAAAACTAAGAAATAAGGCTTTCAAGTAACTGGAGTTTTGGATGTCTTTCGAAAGAGAGCTGAACTAAAAAAACATTGCAAACTAATTATATCTTAGATATTATACTGTTTATAAAACTAATTTACAAAATGAGAAATTTAAATGAGAAATTTAAATCTATAAAAGGCGGTATACAAAAATGAATTTAGAAGATGTTAAAAACCAAATAACTACAAATGTCTATCACATTCCCTTTGATAAGAAAGTTCCTCTACATAAACATAATACACATGACGAAATTTTTTATTGTATAAAAGGGAAGGGCTTTGGTGTACTAGAAGATAG
>JAWSUQ010000223.1:0-5273 GCA_033549265.1 Bacillota bacterium | reverse complement strand
AACCTCTCCCAATTGGATTTCTTTTTTAGACTGATATAGCTCAGTTATTATTTGCTTTAATTTATCGATTGCATCATTACTAATATATATTTCTTCAGTAATCTTATATACTCTTCCCTTTAGTTGGAGATATTGCAGTGCTTCCTCAAGCTTATTTGTACTAGTATTTAATTCATTAGCTATTTCTTTTAATGTTGGCGGTTGAAATGGAGTGCTATCTAATAATCTATATATGCTTTCTATAAGCTTTTCAGCTTCTCTTGAAATCACTGGTGTATGACTTGCTATCGCCACTTTATCTCCTTCACTTTTGAACAGACCTTTTGTGGACCAATATTCTAATAAAGCTAAAAAAGTCTTTTGGTTTATTCCTTTAGCTAGACGACTTTTCAGCTCCTCTTTTGAGATGCCTAACCTTAAAGGATATTGGCCATGATATGCCTCTAGGATAGCTGTAGCTTGTTCAGTTAAATCTCTATACTCTTCCCTAGCTACTATGTAATGGCCACTTTGTAAAATAATTATCTTTTTTTCCTCATCCAATAATTTAATGCTATTATTTATTGAAGCAACATCATGCTCTACTAGCTTTGCTAGCTGGGATACCTCTTGAATTCCGTTTTCCCTAATCACCTGTAACAGTTTTTCCTCAGGAGAACCTTCCAGCTTGATCATCATCTTTTCAAGGACATCTTCCCGATAACGTTTTACTTTCTTAGCTACAGGCTCAATTACTTGCCCTCCACCAATAGTTATCATAGGTGAGTAAGAACGGATAACGAAATTATCCTTTGGCAATGCCACTGCTTCCATTTCTAGTATCAGCTGAGCAAAAGCGGACTCACCTGGGGCTAACTCCTCCCGATCTAGCAGATACACTCTACCTAATAACTCATTAGTTCCTATATGAACCCTTACCCGTTGCCTATGCTTTAATGAATGCTCCCAGCTTGCTAATAGCTTTAGCTCTACATCAAACCGAATGGAGGGCTCTAATAAATCAGGGGCAGCCAGTACATTGCCCCGTGAGATTTCATCTAGACTAACATTGCCTAAGTTAATGGCGGCTCGTTGACCAGCTATAGCTGTCTCTACCTGTCCCCCATGAACTTGAATTGTCCTTACTTTCGCTTCAATATTTTGGGGATAAATATTCAACTTATCTCCTACCGCTATTTTTCCGGACCATAAAGTGCCTGTTATTACGGTTCCAAAGCCTGTTACAGTGAATACCCTGTCAATTGGCAATCTAGCACTACCCACACCCTCTTTTGCTGGAGTTTCTAAGACTTTGGCTGCTATTATCCTTTTTAGCTCATCAATACCCTGGCCAGTTTTCGCACTAACAGAGATGATAGGTTCATCCGCTAGGAGACTATCCTTCAGCGCTCCTCTGACGTCCTCCTTAATCAACTCCAACCACTCTCCATCTACCATATCAATTTTTGTTAGCACTACAACACCTTTTTTTACATGTAAAAGATTTATTATGTCCAGATGCTCTCGTGTTTGGGGCATAACACCCTCATCTGCAGCAATCACTAATAACACTAAATCTATTCCCGCTACTCCCGCCAACATATGCCTAACAAATTTCTCATGACCTGGAACATCTACCAAACCTATTTTTTGCCCCGAATCTAATGTAAATGAAGCAAAGCCCAGCTCAATAGAAATACCCCGCTCCTTTTCTTCCTTTAATCTATCTGTCTCTTGACCGGTCAAAGCTTTTACTAGGGTAGTCTTACCATGGTCTACATGGCCAGCTGTTCCCACTATAATATGATGCATAATTATTCTCCCTTCACCACTTGCACTAGCTTTTCTAAAAGTTGTTCCTCTTGTCGCTCAAATACAGTTCGCATATCTATAACAAGCTGTTGGTCCTGAACTCTGGCTACTACTTTTATCTGCCCTTGTCTAAGCTGCTTTGCTATCTGTTGGCATGATCTATTTATTGGTCTAATGGTTATTAACAAAGTAGACAGCTCTGTAGTAGGCAATGCTCCTCCTCCCACCATTGAAGAACCTGCTTCTAACTTTATTATCGCCGCCGAACCAACTAATTCTTCTAATCTTTTAGCTATTTTTTGTGAGCGTTGAGCTATTTCATCTTTGCTAGTAGTTAGCATCTTAATGGTGGGGATATTATCTATTGCTGATAAATCCAAATATTCTCTTAATGTTGCTTCTAGTGCTGCAACAGTAAATTTATCAATTCTTAATGCCCGGGTCAATGGATGTTTTTTAAGCTTATCTATGTAACTCTGCTTCCCAACAATAATTCCTGCCTGGGGACCACCTAATAACTTGTCTCCGCTAAAGGTAACTATATCCACTCCACTGGCCACACAATCTTTAACCTGGGGCTCATCTGTGATTCCCCATTGTTTTAAATCTATTAAAAAACCACTGCCCAAATCCTCTACCACTGGAATCTGATACTTTTTTCCTAATGATACTAACTCACTTCTAGTTGTCTCTCTAGTGAATCCAACGATTCGATAGTTACTAGTGTGAACCTTAAGTAGTATTCCAGTCTTCTCAGTAATAGCTGTTTCATAATCCTTAAGATATGTTTTATTGGTAGTACCAACCTCCACTAGATCTACACCACTTTGAGCCATTACATCTGGTACCCTAAAGGAACCCCCTATCTCTACAAGCTCCCCCCGGGATACAATAGCTTCTTTCCCCTGCCCTAAAGCTGCTAAAACTAACAATACAGCACCGGCATTATTATTTACAACTAGCGCCGCTTCTGCTTCAGTAGCTTTACAAATATACTTTTCAACATGGCTGTACCTTGATCCTCTTTCCCCAGTTGTTAGATCCAGCTCTAGATTATTATAATTAGCAGCTACTTCAGCAATAGCTTTAACGCTGCTGTCACTTAACACAGCTCGACCTAAGTTGGTATGGAGAACCACTCCTGTTGCGTTAATTAAAGTGGTTAACTTTCTATCTTGCCTCTGCTCAAGCAAATTTATGACCATATTAACTATTGCTTTTTTATTTAATTGAGCTGTAGTGCTAACTTGTCCCGATAAAATCATCTGCCGTAATTCCTCAGTTGCCTCTCTGATAGTTTGCACTAGAACCTCTCTTTTAACTATTCCCTGTCTTTCTACCTCCAACCATTTTGTTATTTCATCTACTGCAGGAATTTGCCTAAGTAATATTTCCATTGTCATCATTACGAACCACCCTTCATTTACCTGTTAGCTATTCTAACCTATTATTAAATAAAATAGCATAAATTACTTACAAAAAGCCTGTCTAATGGCTTTCCCATATAGACAGGCTTTTTTACTAATTCCTATAATTAATGTAAGCTGGCCTGGTTAAGGGCTTTGATACCTCTGTTCCCTCCGGAAGCACCTCAAGCTTTTCCCCTTCAATTAATAGCTGTACTTGATGAACTTCTACAAATTCTGTTAATGACAATAGTAGTGATTTAATAAATAGATTCTCGGTTGCGGAGCCACCACCATAACCAATAGCTTGTCTACTTAAATTGACCTCTACTGTATCGCCCTTTAAGGTAACCCCTAGCACAGCAGTGCCTGGCCATATAGTTGGTATTAGGCCACTCTGGTTACCCGGTCCCTTAACTAATTCTACTACAGTGGCTGTAATAGGATCAGGAGTATTTACTTTTCTTACAGCTGGCACTAAATAAATTCCATTAGAATCAGCAAAATATAGCGTTAATTGATGTTGATTTTCTATTAAAGCTGCTTCCCCCTTAGCTGATATAGGCTTGGATAAATCAAACATTCCAAAGATCTTGTCAGTCTTTTGGCCCTCAATAAGAATTTGCAGCATATTCTCATTTATAAATGGTTCCAATGTTTTCAAAACACCGATAATAGCTAATTCACCTAAATTATCAGACTTAAAATCCAGAAAATGCTTAGTCAAATCAAGATATACGATTGAATCCTTAACATAGATATCTATTATTTTTGTGCTGGAGTTTATTATAGGCTTGGCAAATTCGTCGGTAGGTCCAACTATTAATCGTTCAATTGCAACCTTAGCCGCCTTCTCGGTATTTGTAATAGGTATTGTCAGAGGAACAAGATGCTCTTCGTCTTCAGTTAAAAAGTACACTGTTACTTCGCTAGCTTCCTGATTAATAAGAGGATTCTGCTCTTTATTTTCATTAGTAGTTGTAGCTGCCTCATTAACGCTAACACTTGCCCTCGCTGGGTTAGTCGTTGGCTCATTATCTTTCTTCATAATACAACCTACACTAATGAGCATTACTCCTAATAATAATATTGCCAGATAGCTAGGAATCCTTAGTCTCTCCACCACAACACCTCCTGCTATTTTCCATGCAATTTTTTTAGTATATTTTTTAATTCGACTTGGTTGTCTACTTTTCCTGCCATTATTTTTTTAAAATATACTCTATTATCTTAGCAAACACCATTCCTACAATTAGTAAGCCCAAGTATCCAAAAATAGGGTAAAATATTGCCACTAAATTGCTAAACTGAAGCTTTGCTAGCGGTAAATAAGATATTATTAATAATATTAGTGCTTTATTATAGCCTGACCCTTTTACCTGCTCTAATCTTTTTAAAAGCCCAAAACCATTTGCTACAGCTGTTGTTACCATGGCACTCCATAAGGCAACAGCAAATAGAAGCTTCAGCCAATTAGCCTGCAGCCCTGCCACATACAGCATAGGTATTTGGTACTGCATAACTTCAGGGAAAAAAGCTATTAATGCCATTACTTTAATCATTCCAATTAGGCCTAGCAATAAGCCTCCGATAGCTACTCCCATGAGACTGTGCTTCCTTTCTGTACAGTCTATGGAGGATAGAATGACTACTCCCAATATCATATTATAGGCTACATATATAAAACTGGCTAGAAGCCAATTTTTCCCGATAAAACCATAGTCTAAATTAACTGCTGTTTGATGTTGTACTTCCGCTTGAATTATAGCTCCTACAGCTATATAAGATGTTATAACTACTAGTATGGGAATCAATAAGCTATTTAACCATTTAACTCCGTTTCCCTTAAAAAATAAAGCTATCCATAATATTATAGTAGATATGCCAATGCCCCAGTTACTATTTAAACCCCAATGCTCTGAAAATATTGCTCCGCTCCCACTCATCATTACAACTAGCCCTATCCACAATATAAAGCTTATTACCAGTTCCAATATCTTACCTATCTTAGCACCAAAAAGCAAATGGCCTAGCTCTTGATAATTTTTGATACCCATATCACTTACGAATTTAACT